>JAFTDZ010000164.1 GCA_017453885.1 Clostridia bacterium | reverse complement strand
GAGCGAAAACTTCATAACTAAATTCGCCCGTTACTATACCCCCGCCGTGGTTTTCGGCGCGCTTGCGCTCGGCGTAATACCGCCGATATTCGTCGGCGAATGGGCGGTGTGGATAAAGCGCGCGCTTACATTCCTCGTGGTTTCCTGCCCGTGCGCGCTGGTCATCAGCGTACCGCTTTCCTTCTTCGGGGGAATAGGCGGCGCGTCGAGGCAAGGCGTGCTTATCAAGGGCGGCAATTATATCGAATTACTTGCGAAAAAGGGGACTTTTGCGTTTGACAAGACGGGTACGCTCACGCTCGGAACATTTGAAGTGACGGGCGTTTATCCCGAAGAAAACGCCGCGGAAATATTGCGCGCGGCGGCAATTGCGGAGAGCGGTTCCCTTCACCCGATAGCGCGTTCGGTATCGAAATACGCACCCGAAACGAGCGCGGAAGGCTATACGCTCACCGAGGTAGCGGGAAGGGGCGTAAAGGCCGAGGGCAAAGGCGAGGTATTGCTTTGCGGGAACCTCGATCTTATGAAGGAAAACGGCGTTGACGCGGACGGCGATTCGTATGCGGGAACTACCGTTTACGTTGCGAAAAACGGGGTTTTTCTCGGAAAAATAGTGATTTCCGACAAGTTGAAAGACAACGCCGCCGACGCGATAAATTCGCTTAAGAAAAGCGGCAGCAGAACGGTAATGCTCACCGGCGACAACGAGGCGGTAGCCGCGGAAGTAGCGAAAAGGGCGGGGGTGGACGAATATTCGGCGGGGCTTCTTCCGCAGGATAAGGTCGCGCGCGTCGAGGAGATGATAAGCGCGAAGAAGTCGGGCGAGGCGGTATGTTTCGTCGGCGACGGTATAAACGACGCGCCCGTGCTTTCCGTGGCGGACGTGGGCATTTCGATGGGCGGCATAGGCAGCGACGCCGCGATAGAGGCTTCCGACGTGGTGCTTATGAAGGACGATCTGTCGTCAATAGTTTCCGCCAGGCGCATAGCGGTAAAGACCATGCGCATAGTGAAGGAGAACGTTATTTTCGCCCTCGGCGTAAAGGCGGCGGTGCTTATTCTTACGGCGATAGGCATAACCGAACTTATAGGCGGAATGTGGCTTGCCGTATTTGCGGACGTGGGCGTGGCGGTCATCGCCATACTCAACGCGATGCGCACCCTGCGGGCGAAATAAAAACGAAATAAATTTTCAACCTGCCGCCGCGGTAAAAACGCGGCGGTTTTCCGTATTTTGCAACTTTTCGTAAAGTTTTATTCTCCGCCCGTTGAAAATAAGATTTATAAGTGGTATAATGTATTTAATAAAAATTTAACACAATAATGTTACAATCAATAAAAAACGGTGGAGAAATATGTTCAACGTACTTATAGTAGAGGACGATCAGAAACTCAATCAACTGATAAAGACGACGCTCGTAAAGAACGGCTATAACGTTTACACCGCGAAGGACGGCGCGGAAGGTATAGAAACTTTCGACAACAATTATATAGACCTTGTGGTTTCCGACATAATGATGCCGAACGCCGACGGTTACGAACTTGCCGACGGGGTGAGAAAGCGCAACGCCAACATCCCCATACTTTTCGTTTCCGCAAAGGATAAATACGAAGATAAGCAGAAGGGTTTTCAGTTAGGCATAGACGATTATATGGTAAAGCCCATAGACCTGAACGAATTGCTCCTGCGGGTTTCGGCGCTCCTTCGCCGCGCGCAGATAGCGAACGAGCGGAAACTTACCGTAGGTTCCACCGTTCTCGATTACGACACGATGACCGTCACGCGGGAAGGTTCGGAGATCGTTTTACCTCAAAAGGAATTCAACATTCTGTTCAAATTGCTGTCCTTCCCGAATAAAATTTTTACGAGAACGCAACTTATGGACGAGTTCTGGGGGCTTTACAGCGAGTCCTTGGAACGCACGGTGGACGTGCATATCACAAGGCTCAGAGATAAATTCAAAAACAATACCGACTTTGAAATCGTTACCGTCCGCGGGCTTGGGTACAAGGCGGTAAAACGCGTTTAATGTAAGAAAAAGGGGACATATGAAGGATAACAAACGAAAGAGATTCTATTTCAAATTCGTATCGCTCGTGTTTTGCGCGATACTCGCCACCTATCTCGTATTCACGCTTATAGTGCTGGTGTGTATCAAACTGCACTTCATCACGATGAGTTCCAGATTTATGAGCCCCGCCGTGTTCCTGATCTTTTTTATGGTGGCGGCGCTTATTCTCGGGCTAATAGTGGCGTCGCTTATGGCGAGGTTCTTCTTAAGACCTATCAACACGCTTTCCGACGCGACCAAAAAGGTTGCGAAGGGTGACTTCAGCGTGCAGATAAAAACCTCGCTTTCGGAAGAATCCGAGATGGGGGAACTTATCGGCAACTTCAATAAAATGACGAACGATCTGAGGCGTATGGAAACTTTGAAAAACGATTTTATCGCCAACGTTTCGCACGAATTCAAAACGCCGCTCGCCACCATTCAGGGGTACTCCACGCTCCTTCAGGACGAAAACCTTTCCCCTTCCGAGAGGGAAGCCTACACCCGATATATTATCGACGCAACAAAGCAACTTTCTACCTTAACGAGCAACATTCTTAAACTTTCCAAACTCGAAAACAGCGAAACGGACCTGACAAAAACCCGCTTCGACGCCGCCGAGCAGATACGTCAAGCGATACTTTTCCTCGAAACGCAATGGGCAATAAAAAATATAGATATGGATATAGACCTCGCGCCGGCGGAAGTTTATCTGAGCGAGGAACTTATGATGCAGGTTTGGCTCAACCTTGTGGGTAACGCCGTCAAATTTTCCGACTACGCCGGTAAGATAATAATACGGGGGGAGAAAGAAAACCGAGCCTATAAGGTCACCATAAAAGATTACGGTTGCGGAATGAACGATGAAACGCGCGCCCGCCTTTTTGAAAAATTTTATCAGGGGGATAACTCGCGAAGCCGCGAGGGCAACGGGCTGGGGTTGACGCTCGTGAAGAAGATACTCGATATTTCCGGCGGAAATATTTTTGTGGAAAGCGAGGAAGGGAAGGGTTCGGAATTTACGGTGGAATTGCCGCTCGAACAGTAAAAAACAAGCGATCCTTGTGCCGCCTTTTTCGCGTTAATGCGCGGAAAAGGCGGCTTTTACATTATGCGGCAGATAAGGCAGGCGAGCAGGGCGGAGATGAAAGACGCCGCGAGCGACACGGCGAGCGCGGGCAGAAGTTTCCTGTTTTTGCAGGAAGAAAAATAGACCGCGGAAACGTAGAACACCGTTTCGCTCGAGCCGAATATAACGGACGCGCATCGCGAAACGTAACTGTCCGCGCCGTACTCGGCGTAAACTTCCGAAAGTACGGCAAGGCTTCCGCTTCCCGAAAAAGGTTTTATAAGTATGAGCGGCCCCACCCCTTCGGGAACGCCCAGAAACTTCCACACCGGTGCGAGCGCGGAGTTTAGCAGCGCCGAAAGCCCGCTTTTTTCAAACACGCCGGTCATAACGAATATCGCCGCGAGGTAGGGGAATAACGACACGGCGAGCGGTATCGCTCCCTTCGCCCCTTCCGTGAAGGCGTCGTAGATATTTACCCGCCTTTTTCGCGCGTAAACGAGCAAAATCAAAAAGAGAACGGGCAGTATATAGGCGGAAATTTTCATCGTTTTTTCCTTCCCGCTATAATTTTTACGCCGACCGCCGCGAGCGCGGTGGAAATTGCCGTGGCGATAAGCGTGGGCAGAATTATATCGCCGGGAGAAGAACTTCCCGCTTCCGCCCGCAGGGATATTACAGATGTGGGCAGAAGTTGCACGCTCGTAGCGGCTATGGCGAACAGCATATTCATAGCGTAAACGTCGCCCGTTTCGTCAAGTTCTTTCGCCGCCGCTATCCCCATCGGCGTGGCCACCCCGCCCATACCGAGAAGGTTTGCGGCAAGGTTCATAGAGATAAAACCTTCCGCTTTTTTTGAAACGTTGCCGAACAGAAGTTTTATCGGTTTTTTCATTACCCGCGCGATCTTTTCGATAACGCCGCTCTCTTCCGCTATCTTTATAAGCCCGAGCCACAGGGCGTAAACGGCCGTCATGGTGACGGTGAGTTGCAGCGCCTTTTCGCCGCCGGCGAGCATAGAGGAGAGCGCGTCGTCGGGCGAGGAGAATATCATCGCTGCGAGGGAAACGGTTACAAGAAAGAAAAAAATCCCGTTCATATTAAAACGGTATGCCCGGTTTTCTTTTATTATGCGTTTCCGCTTGCTTTTTTCGTGTTTTTTATATATACTTATTATATTAAATTACAGGTGATATTATGGAAAACAAAAAATACTATATTACTACGCCTATCTATTACCCGAGCGGGAACTGGCATATAGGGCACACCTACACCACCGTTATTTGCGACACCTTCGCGAGATACCACAAAATGCTCAAAGAGGACGTTTTCTTTCTGACCGGAACGGACGAACACGGTCAGAAGGTAGAGGGCAAGGCGAGGGAAAAAGGCGTTACGCCGAAACAGTTCGTAGATCCTTTGGTTGCGGAACTCAAGGAGATATGGCGCCTGCTCGACGTGAAGTACGACAGGTTCATAAGGACTACGGACGAGGATCACGTAAAGGGTGTTCAGAAGATCTTCAAAGCCCTTTACGACAAGGGGAAAATTTACAAATCCACCTACGAGGGGTGGTACTGTACCCCGTGCGAATCCTTCTGGACGAAAACCCAACTTGTCGGCGGCAAATGCCCCGACTGCGGCAGGGAAGTAAAACTCGAAACGGAAGAGAGTTACTTCTTCCGCCTTTCCGAATACGCGGATAAAATTCTTGAACTTTACGAGGACAACCCGGAATTTCTTCAGCCGAGATCCCGCATGAACGAGATGGTGAACAACTTTCTGAAGCCCGGGCTTCAGGATCTTTGCGTTTCGAGGACGAGCGTGAAGTGGGGCGTGCCGGTGGATTTCGATCGGGGCCACACCGTTTACGTTTGGATAGACGCGCTCTCCAACTATATAACCGCGCTCGGCTACGGTTCGGGCGACGAAAGACTTTTTAATAAATTCTGGCCCGCCGACCTGCATATGACCGGCAAGGAAATAATCCGCTTCCACGCGATAATCTGGCCGGCGATACTTATGGCGCTCGACCTTCCCCTGCCGAAGCAGGTTTACGGCCACGGCTGGCTGCTTATAGGGGGAGATAAACTCTCCAAGAGCAAGGCGGATAAAGTTTCAACCGAACTTACCGATCCGAAGGAACTTGTGGAGAGATACGGATGCGACTGCGTCAGATATTTTCTCCTGCGGGAAATTCCTTTCGGAAGCGACGGCGTTTACACCAACGAGAGCCTTTTGACGAGAATAAACAGCGACCTCGCCAACGACCTCGGCAACCTCGTTTCCCGCACGACGGCGATGATAAATCAATACTTCGGCGGGGTTTTGCCCGAACGCGGAGAGCAAGAGGGTACCGACGCGGAACTTGTTTCCGTTGCGGAAGGCGTTTACGGAAAAGTGCAGGCGGCAATGAACGCTCTCGACGCGCCCGCCGCTCTCGAGGAGATATTCCGCCTTATAGACAGGGCGAATAAATATATCGACGAGACCACGCCGTGGATACTCGCTAAAGACGACAGCAAAAAGGCCCGCCTCGGCGCGGTAATGTATAACCTTGCGGAGTGCATAAGGATCGCCGCGGTAATGCTCAAACCGTACCTAACCGTTTGCCCCGATAAGATTCTCGGCTTTTTGGGTATCGACGGGGAAAGCGTAAAAGATTTCGACACGGTAAAGGAATTCGGCTGCCTCAAGGCGGGCGCGAAGATAGAGAAGGCGTCGCCGCTGTTCCCGAGGATAGATATTAAAAAGGAGACCGCGGAGATAGAAAAACTCGTTCTCTCACGCAAGGCGGCGGAGCAAAAAGCCCCTGAATCTCACAAAAACGAGGATATTAAGCCTGAAATAACCATCGACGATTTCGCGAAGATCCAACTTAAAACGGGGCTTGTTTTAACGGCGGAGAAGGTGGAAAAATCCGACAAACTGCTTAAAATGTCCGTTCGAGTAGGGGCGGAAACGCGCACGATAGTCAGCGGCATAGCCAAGTATTATACGCCCGAAGAAATGGTGGGAAAAACGGTCGTCGTAGTGGCAAACTTAAAGCCGGCGAAACTTCGCGGCATCACGAGCGAGGGAATGATCCTCTGCGGAGAGGACAGCGAAGGCAAACTTACTATAGTGACAACGCTTTCGGAAATCGAGAGCGGGGCGACGGTGCGCTGATGTTTTCGGATACGCACGCCCACCTTACGGACGAGGCTTTTCGGGGAAGGATAGACGAAGTCGTTTCCTCTTTCCGCGCCGCGGGCGTGGGGCTTGTTATAAATATAGGTTACGACCTTAAAAGCAGCGAAGAAAGCGCCTATATCGCGCAAAAACACCCTGAAATTTATTTTACGGCGGGGCTTCACCCGACCGACGGAGAGCCCGCGACCGAGGCTAATTTATCCGCAGTGCGGCGTTTGGCGGCTATGCCGAAATGCGTGGGTATAGGCGAGATAGGGCTCGATTATCATTACGGCGGCGACAGGGAAGAGCAAAAGAAAAATTTCCTCGCCCAACTCTCGCTCGCGGAAGAATTGAAACTGCCCGTTTCCGTCCACGCGCGCGACTGTACCGCGGATATGCTGGAAATAATGAAGGGATGGATGAAAAGGCTCCCCGCGGCAGTGCTTCATTGTTATTCGATGGGAGCGGAAGCGGCGAAACTTTTCGTTCGATACGGTTGTCACTTCGCATTCGGCGGGGCGATAACCTTTAAGAATAACAGGCAGATATACGAGGTGGCGAAGGTCGTTCCGAAAGACAGGTTGCTGACCGAAACGGATTGCCCGTATATGGCGCCCGTGCCTTTCCGCGGAGAGGTCAACGAGCCGAAATATATTCCGCTCGTGACGGAAAAACTTGCCGGACTTTACGGAACGACGGTCGAAGAAATTTCGGAAATTCTCCTTTCCAACGCAAAAAAAGTATTTAATATACGGGATATAAAATGAAAAACACTTACGTTTACGAAATAGACGGGAATTTGTATATAAACCTTACCAACGCGTGTTCCAACTACTGCGAATTCTGCGTCCGCAATATGAAGGATAATTACGACGGGTACGACCTTTGGCTCGAAAAGGAACCGACCGCAGAGGAAGTTCTATCCGCCATACCGAAGGACAAGGAATATGATTCCGTTGTGTTCTGCGGTTACGGCGAGCCTACCGAGCGATACGACGTTCTCAAAAAGATCGCCATGGCGCTCAAGGGCAAATACCGCCTTCGCCTCAATACGAACGGGCAGGGAAACCTTATAAACGGGCGGGATATAACCGACGAGATAGCCCTCCTTTTCGACGAGGTGAACGTTTCCCTGAACGCTTCCACCGCGGAAAAATACGACGATATCTGCCATTCCGTTTTCGGCAAAGCGGCGTTCGGCGCGCTGGTGGAATTTGCGCGTTCCTGCGCGAAAAAGGGGGTTAAAACCCATTTTTCGGTAGTCGATTGCATAGGCGAGGACGAGGTCGAAGCGTGCAGGGTGCTGGCGTTCCAAAACCGCGTGCTGTTCCGCGTGAGAAAGTTTATAGTATAAAAGCGTTCGGGAGCGAATGATGAATTCGCTCCCGAGCCGTCTTTAGTGAATTTGCGGGGTTTACCGCCGTAAAGAATAACCTTTACGGTAACAGTATGCCTCGCGCAGAAGGTATTATACATGGCGCTTAAAGAAATTTTGATAAGGCACGGTTTCCGCTTCAATAAAAAGTTCGGGCAGAATTTCATTTCGGACGGAAATTTGCTGTCCTCAATAATAAACCTTTCGGATATTTCCGACGGCGACGCGGTGATAGAGATAGGCGTAGGCGCGGGCACGCTCACGCGGGCGATCGCCGCGCGTTGCAGGCGCGTTATCGGGTACGAGATAGACGAAAACTTAAAGCCCGTCCTCGAAGAAACGCTTTCCGGCGTAGAGAACGCGGAAGTGGTTTTCAAGGATATTCTCCGCGTAAAGACGGCGGATATCGAGCGGGAAGCGGGCGGTGAATATTCCGTCGTCGCAAACCTTCCTTATTATATCACCACGCCCGTGATAATGAAGTTTATAGAGGAAGCGTCGTTATGCCGCAAACTCGTTATAATGGTGCAGGAAGAAGTTGCGGAAAGGCTCTGCGCGAGGGAGAATACCCCGGAATACGGAGCAATAACCGCGTCTATCGCCGTCTGCGGTGACGCGCGCGTTATAAAGAGGGTGCCGCGAACTATGTTTTACCCCGTTCCGAACGTGGATTCCGCCGTGGTGCGCATAGATATATGCCCGCTCAAATTCGGCGTTACCGACGCGGAATTTTACCGCAAAACCGTGCGCGCGGCGTTTTCAAACAGGCGCAAAACTCTCGCGAACAACCTGATGCTCTCTTTCGGGCTCGCGCGCGATAGGGCGGAAGAAGTCCTTGAGGACGCGGATATAGATCTCCTCGCGAGGGGGGAAACGCTCTCCGCGGAAAAATTCGCGCGGCTGTCCTTCGCGCTGAAGCGCGCTCTCGACAAAATCTGAAATTTTTTTATTCGTAATTTCATATTAAGTTTATGCGATTTTCACAATAACATAATAAAATTGTGGTATCCTTTATTTCCCGCGGGGGAAAGTTTCCGCGGGAATATAGCCGGCGGAGTTTTCCGCGGCGGAAAAACGGCGGGAGGGCCGGATGTTTCAAAGTTTACGCAAGCAGATAAGAGAGGCCGCTTTCGGCGTTATGCCGCTCACGGTGCTTATCGTTGCAGTCAATTTCATAATCACCCCGATGAGCGCGATGAACCTCGCCTCGTTCCTCGTCGGCGCGTTGCTGCTTATTTTCGGGCTGACGCTATACAACCTCGGAAGCGGCGCGTCGATAGAATTTATGGGCGGGCTTATAGGCGCGGAAGTTTCCAAATCGAAAAAACTTCCGCTTATCCTCGCGGTGTGCGGGGCGATAGGCGTTATCGTAACGATAGCCGAGCCGGATCTCTCCGTCCTTGCGAATCAGGTACGCGGGATAGACAATTTCGTACTTATCCTCGCCGTGGCTATAGGCGTGGGCGTATTTATGCTGATAGCGGTGTTGCGGCTCGTATTCAGAATACAGTTAAAGTGGGTTTTACTTGCGTTTTACGGGGCTATTTTCATTTTAGCGTTCATTTTGCCGAGGGAATTCGTCCCGCTCGCGTTCGATTCGTCCGGGGTTACCACGGGGCCCGTTACGGTGCCTTTCATAATGGCGCTCGGGGCGGCTCTTTCCGTCGCGCTCGGCGGGAAGGACTCTCAGGATTCTTCCTTCGGTATAGTAGGTATTTGTTCGATAGGGCCGGTTTTCGCGGTGATGCTGTTGAGCCTTTTCGGAAATCTCAACGTCGCGCAGGAGATAGAAACCGCGGCGGAGTACGGAAGTTTCGGCGAGGTGCTGACCTGTTACGCGCGGTCTTTCCCTCACTTTCTTAAGGAAATGGCTGTGTCGCTCTCTCCGATACTCGTGTTTTTCCTTATATACGATATAGCGGCTTTCAAATTGAGTTTCAAAAGGTTGATGCGAACATTCGTAGGCGTGTTATACGTTTATATAGGGCTTTCGCTCTTTCTTTTGGGGGCGAACGTAGGTTTCGTGCCGACGGGCAGGCATATAGGTTCGGCGCTCGCCGACCGCAGTACGGATATGCTGATACTTATGGGCGTTACCATGGGCGCGCTGATAGTTCTTGCCGAACCCGCCGTTCACGTCCTTACCAAACAGGTGGAAGAAGTTACCGGCGGGGTTATCAAAAAATCGGTAATGACCGTCACTATGTGCGTCAGTATGGCTGTTTCCGTGGGTGTTGCTATGCTGCGGATAGTTTACGATATAGATCTCCGCTGGGTGCTTATCGTGGGTTACGGACTTGCGCTCGGGCTGATGTTCGTAGTGCCGAAGATATTTACGGGTATCGCGTTCGACTCCGGCGGCGTAGCGAGCGGGGCGATGACCGCGGCGCTCCTTCTCCCCATGGCGAACGGCGCCACCTACGCCCTTTACGGTGACAGCCCGGATATAGGTACTTACATAATGACCGACGCGTTCGGCTCGGTAGCCCTCGTCGCGATGACGCCTCTCGTGGCGCTTCAGATGCTCGGTCTTATTTTCAGACTCAAAACCATAAGGATAAGAAAGGCGCGTACGGAAACCGTCGCCGCCCTGCTCGCGAGGGAAGGCGAAGTGGTGGAACTCGCCGGGTATGCTTCCGTGGCGGACGCCATCTACGGCGTGAACAGGGCAAAACCCGCCGAGGTGAAGAGGTTTTCGCTCACGCGGATAATAAAAAAGAAGGAGGACGGAAATAATGGCGGCGCTTAAACAGTTATTTATAATAGCCGAAAGAAAACGGGCGGAAAAGATCTGCGCGGAAATCAAAAAACTCGGCGCGAATTACGAAAACGTATTTTTGGCGCAGGGTACGGCAAGGTCGGATCTATTGCAGGTTCTCGGGCTTGATTCTACCGAAAAAACGCTCATCACGGCGTCCGTTTCGCCTAAAGACGTCGCGGGAATAATGCTCGCGTTGCAGAGAGATTTCAAATTCGGAAACGGCGGCGGCGTTGCTTTTACCGCGCCTATAGAGGCGGTGAGCGGCCCCGCGGGCGCGTTTATTCTGTCCGGGGGTGTGTTATGATGAAAGTAAAATACGAGGCGATATTTTTCATTTTGAATAAAGGCCACGTCGACGAGGCGATGGCTGCGGCGAGAGAGGCGGGGGCGACCGGCGGAACGGTCATCACCGCGAGGGGAGCGGCCGCGCCCGAGGAAGTGCTTAAAACCCTCGGCATAGCCGTTCAGCACGAAAAGGAAATACTCTTGATTCTTTCGCCCGCGGAAAAACGTTCGGGTATAATGTCCGCCATTTCGAAAGCGGCGGGGCTAAATAAACCCGGTTGCGGCATCGGCTTTTCCCTGCCCGTTGAGGACGTTACCGGCATAACCCCTTTCCCGCAGGAAAAGAAGTGAAGGGATACGTTGACTTCGGCAGGTTATTTTGCAACGGCTGTTGTAATATGCTTGACATATAAATTTAATAGTGGTACAATGACTTGCGAAAAGTTCGCAAATTAAGGGAGGCGCAGATATGAAGCGAAAACATATAGCGGTAATTTTGACCGTTTTATTCGCGATCACCATATTCTTCGCCCATATTTTTACCGTTTGCGAGGCGGATCACGATTGCCACGGGGGAGATTGCCCCGTTTGCCAACTTATTCAGGTTGCCGAAAATTTCTTCAAGGGCATGACCGCGGCTGAAATCATTGCGGTTTTCGCCGCCGCGGTGTTCGTCGCCGCGGTAGTTTCGGCTGTTTTAAGCAAAAATTTTATTTTTCAAACCTTGGTAACTTTGAAAATAAAACTTTCGGATTGAATGTTGAAAAATTTATCCCCTTAAATTTCAAGGGGTATTTCAACGTGCGGCGCAACGGCTATGCGTCGAATCATTATCCGGAGGTTTTATATTTATGTTAAAAAAAATAACGGTTTTATTATTATCCGTTTTGCTCGCTTTAACGAGCGCGGGCTTCTTGTTTTCCTGTGAAAAGACGGGCGGGCAAAAGAAATACAGCGTGGTTACCACCATTTATCCCGAATACGATTGGGTAATGAACATCCTCGGCGAGAACGCGGAGGATTTTGAAGTTACCGTACTTCTCGATAACGGCGCCGACCTTCACAGTTATCAACCGTCGGCGAAGGATATTGTTAAAGTTTCTTCCTGCGATTTGTTCGTGTATGTCGGCGGAGAATCCGACGAATGGGTCGGCGGCGCGCTCGATAATG
>JAFTDZ010000163.1 GCA_017453885.1 Clostridia bacterium | reverse complement strand
ACGAGCGCCGTGGCCTGGAGCGGCAGAGTTTTCGGCTGGTTTTCCACGAATAAAAACGTGGATATGGGCGGATTGAATTTCAATACCAAAAGCCGCAATCTGACCGTAACCGCATACGAATTGAATGAACAAAAAACGGGTTTTACCTCTCTCGGAGATTTAAGCGCGGGTAACGACATAGAATTTACCCTCGATATACCCGGCAGCAGTTATTATTTGCTTTTGGAAATTTCAAATGCGGACGCGGAAGCGTTGGAGATACAAAAAATAAATTTCAATGCCCCCGGCGCCCTTGAAACGCCCGTAAGCAAAACGGTTGACGGTACAACGTATTATTATTGGTTTTCTTCACAACTTTCGGTTGCAAGCAAACTTTTGGGAACAACGATGCCGAACGTTTCCGACGTTACCGGCGCGGCTTACGGGACAGCCGTTTCGCTTGACAGCGCCACAACGTTGAACGGAACTACCGTTTCGACAGCCGTTCCCGAAGAAAAGACCGTTTACACCAAAGGCGCAACCGAAACGACGACCGTTGCCAATAACAGTAAAATATATATTGCGCTTAAAATAACTTTTGTCAATGACGCGGAAAACAACCAGAACGTTTATAAAAATTTCGGCAAAACGACAGGCGATGATGCGCCGAAATGTTCGCGAACGATAAATATCTTATATAATTAAGAGCCGTATATAATTAAGAGCCGACGAGCGGCTCTTTTTTATTACTCTTTTACGGGAAGGATAACGGTGAAAGTTGTTCCGTCGGTCTCGGCGCTTTCGCACCTGATCTCTCCCCCGTGAGAATCGACTATTTCTTTCGCGATGGGCAGCCCCAAACCGAAACCGTAAACCGCCTTCGAGCGGGATTTATCTCCCCGATAAAAGCGGTCGAAGATAAACGGTATCTCCTCTCCTTTTATTATTTGCCCGAAATTTCTGACGGTAACGACCGCTTTGTTTTTGATTTTTTTAACCGTAATATTGATTTTTGTGTTTTTATAAGAATATTTTACGGCATTATCTATCAATATGGTAAACAGGCTGCGATCGTCCGTTTCGCTTGCGGAGATGATAACTTCACTCTCGGCGTCGGTCTCAATTTCCACGCCGTTTTCATAGGCTACGGAGTCAAACGGCAAGGCGGTTTCGACAACAACGTCAGAAAGGTCAAACGCCGTCCGCTCGGTCTGGAGCAGGCGCGCGTCCGACTTGGCGAGGTACAGCATTTCGTCGAGAAGATGTTTCATCTGCGTCGCCTCTTCCTGCGTGCTGTTTAGCCATTGAACGCTGTTCGATCCGTCTTTATCTTTGTGATTCAATAAAATATCGGTGTTGGCGAGGATAACGGTGAGCGGCGTTTTGAGTTCGTGCGAAACGTCCGCAATAAAACGCTGTTGCTGTTCCCACGCCTTTTCGGTAGGCGCGACGAATGCTTTCGAAACGGGCAAACTTATCAAAAAAACAACGACGATGCCCGAAACTACCGCAAGGACGGAAATTAAAATAAGTTTAAGCATATATTCGCGCTCGTAACCCGCCTTAGCGTAGGCGACCGTTATTTTTCCGTCGGGGTTTGTCGCCTTGTAGTAACGGAGATCGTATCCTTTGATAAACCCTTTGGTTTTACCGCTTTGCAGCGCGGTATTCGTTACTTTATAAAGTTCTTCTTCGCTGATATTAAATAAAAAAACGTTATCTTTTTCTATTTTTAACAGCCCGTCCGCATCGTACCACACCGTGATCTTGAGCATGCCCGACTGCGTTACGATACGATCGTCTTTCGGTCTTTCGGTAACTTCTCCGTCAAGAAGTTCCCCGGGTCTGTCCGAACGAACGAGGCGTTCAAGCGAGTTGTAACCCGCTTGGGTAATCTGAATATAATTCGTTACGCACAACGCACCGAAAAGCCCCGTTAAAATAATGCCCGCGATGGTCATAACGAGAACGATAACCCGCCTTCTCAATCGGTTAAACATCTGACACCTCTAATTTATACCCTACTTTTCGCAAAGTGGTTATAACGACCGAAGATTTAACAAAGGCGAATTTCTTCCTTAAAAAGGAAATGAAGGCTTCCACGTTGTTGTCTTCGGCCTCGGAATCAAAGCCCCACACCTTTCTTATCAGATCTTCTTTCAAAACCACAGTCTTCGGATTTGACAAAAGTATCTTAAGAATTTCAAATTCTTTGTGACCGAGCCGAACGGATCTGTCGCCGCAGAGCAAAGTGTAATCTGATAAATTCAACGTAAGGTCGTGAAACTTCAATTCGTTCATTACCACTTCCCCATGCCTTCTCGAAATAGCGTTGATGCGGGCAAGCAGTTCTTCGGGGGCGAAAGGTTTAGTCATATAATCGTCGGCTCCGCTGTTCAACCCCTTGATCTTATCGTTCACTGCATCGAGGGCGGAAAGCATTATTACGGGCGTGGTTATTTTACGCTTTCGCATTTCGGCTACAATCTCAAACCCGTTCATGCCCGGCAACATAACGTCGAGAACTATCACGTCGTAAATTCCGGAAAGGGCGTAATCAAGTCCGTCTTTTCCGTCGTAAACGACGTCAACGAGATTTTTTTCCTCGATAATAAGTTGCGCGAGCGCAGCGGCAAGCCGTTTTTCATCGTCAACGATAAGCACTTGCATAAATTCACCCCGTTTTTTTCTTTATAATAACACTTTAATCTTAAATAAATCTGAAAAATTTGAAAAATAAATAAAATTTCAGTTTAATTTCAGTTTCCCGTGGTATATTGTTCGCGTAAAAAGAAAGGCTTACCCTACTTCTTTATATATTCCCACCTCCCGGCGGCTCGGCAAATATGTCGGGCCGTCGGGTTTTATGCGGGATAAATCAGAATTCCTGCTTGAGAGAGCGTGAAAACAAACCGCCTATCGCTTTCTCCGCGCTTTCGTTTTCGTATAGAACCGCGTGCACGGCCTTACAGATAGGAAGTTCAACGCCGTACTTATCGCCGAGCATGACGAGCGCCTTGACCGTATAGTATCCTTCCGCAAGACTTTCAAATTTCTCACCTTTTACGAACGCCTCTCCAAATTGGCGGTTATGGCTGAACGGAGAAAAGACGGTGGCCTCGTAATCGCCGAGGTGGCACAGACCGTAAGCGGAAAGTTCGTTGCCGCCCATAGCGGCGATAAGCCTTGCTATTTCACGCGTGCCGCGCGACATAAGCGCGCCTTTTAATGTGGTCAAATTCATTCCGTCGAGAATACCGGCGGCTATTCCTATAACGTTTTTCGCCGCAGCGCCCACTTCGTTGCCGATAAGGTCGTTGCCGTAATAAAACCGAATAAGATCGCTCGAAAACTCGTTGACGAGTTTTTCCGTGACAGAAGCGTCGTTACTGTCTATTACCATACAATTCGGAATGCCGTTATAAAATTCCTGAACGTGCCCCGGCCCGAGCCACACGGCAACTTTGTTCGCGTCGCCCGTTTCTTCTTCCGCTATTTGGGAAAGCCGTTTTCCGTCGGTCACTTCTATGCCTTTCATACAAAGAACGAATATCTTGTTTTTAAGGGAATAAGGTTTCAATTCGCGCAGAAAATCCCGTAGCGATTGCGACGGAATGGAAATTATTATTACTTCCGCGTTTTCAAGCGAAGAAAGGTCCGTGGACAACTTTACGGAATTCGGCATTTCTATATATTTGCCTTTGCCCGTCTGCAGATAACTCTGCATAGCGGAAGAAGTTTTCCTTCCGTATAAAGTTACCTCGTGGCCCGTTCTGTTCAGATACCAGGTTATGCAAGAGCCCCATCTGCCGGGGCCGACTACCGTTATTTTCATACTACCTCACGTTAAAAAGGAAGAACGCCGAGATGCTCGAGCAGAATTTTAAGTCCAATCAAAATAAGTATAATTCCGCCGATAAGTTCAGCCTTACTCTTTAATTCAGTTCCTATTTTATTGCCGCAAAAAACTCCCGTAAAGGAAAGAGCGAAAGTTATTGCGCCGATAAGCAAAACGGCGTATAAAACGGAAAAGAAGTTTTCAAACGGCAGAAAAGCGAAAGTTATTCCCACGGCGAGCGCGTCTATCGAAGTGGCTATCGCCATAATGAACAATCGCTTTATATCGAGTTTCTCTTCCGCCGTATCTTCAGCCTTTTCTTTGCCGAAAGAATCTATGATGGATTTTACGCCGAGCGCGCCGAGCAGCGCGAACGCTATCCAGTGGTCTATATTCTCTATATATTTACTGAATTGAGAACTTACCGCCCACCCTATAAGCGGCATTATCGCCTGAAAAACACCGAAAAACAATGCTATGATCATCGCATGTTTCGGATTGAATTTTTTCATTTCGAGACCGCGGCATAATGCCACGGCGAACGCATCCATCGACAGTCCGAAACCGATAAGAGCAACTTCCCAAATCTTCATATTAAACTCCGAAAAAAATACGATCTGTTTTTAGAGTTTATTCTTAATTTCCCACACATATTACGGTTGCTATATCAATTTAGAATTTTTATTTAATTTTATCACAAGCGGAATTAAAAATCAAGCGTCTTATCGAATAAAAAACGAGCAATTAAAAACTGATCGATGCACTTCTCAATATGCCAAAAAGACCGTCCGAACGAACGGCCTTTTGAATTGTTCTCAATCAGAGTAAACTGTTCCGAAACACTTATTGATCCGAACCAAACTGAACTCCGTCATCGTTTCTTCTTCTGTCCGTAATATTGTCGATGGCGATTGTCAAGGCAACGAAAAAAGGAAGATCTAGTCCGTCTTTCAGATCCAGAACAAAAGAATCGCGAAGCGAAATTTTTCTTGAAATATGACCGACTTCTTCACCGTTCAGGGAAATATGATAATCAAAACCGAGAATATTTCCTTTTATCTCTAAATTGCCGAGTTTAGAGTTTATGATATAATGATCTTTGAGCGTAAATACTTTTCTTTTAATAAAAGCGACTTGATTTCCTTCGGTATCGAATATCATCGCTTTTTTGGCGAGAAAGATCCAAAACTTGTTTCTCACCATGTATAATAACTTTTTGTCCATATCACGGACAAATTTCTTTCTCGTTAATGAAAGGAATTTTCCTTCTACGATTAGCACGTCATTTTCGTTTGCATCTTTTACTTCCGAAGATTCCTTAAAGGATATCCACTTGTTGCGAATACTTACCTGCATATACTTTTTCCTTTTTATTTTTTATGATTATATCATTTTATATAAAAAAAATCAACCGTTTAATTATAAAAATTAACCATTTTATCTATTAAAAGAGCAAGACAAAAAGCCTTGCCCGAAAAATGGTGCGGATGAAGGGACTCGAACCCTATCCCCATTTCTCAAAATTCCTTATATTATAATAGATTTT
>JAFTDZ010000162.1 GCA_017453885.1 Clostridia bacterium | reverse complement strand
AGATTGAAAAGGCGGCATATCAAAGAATCTATACGCAGGGAGGAAACGTTCAGTTTCCTCGTTTCTTTTTTGGGCGCGAAATCTTCCGGCACACCGCCGCAAACGGAACAATAAACGGCGTTCGCTCCGACTTTAAGAAGATTTTCCGCCACGAACCGCGCGAGTTTCTCGCTTATTACGGCGTAAGCGGTTTTGCCGTCGGTGAAAATATCCCCCACTTTGCATCTCTCTATACCGAGCCCCAGAATGGCGCCGAGAAAATCACGGTGAGTGACTTCCCTGAAAAATTTATCCGACCGCGGTTTTATTTCCACCACTTCGAGCGGATAATCCTTTTCGAAACCGAAATCGCCGTAAGCCGCCATCTTCCTCTCGCAAAAGGGCGCACCGCCGTAAAACTCCGCCGGCGCAACGAGCCTTGCGGAATTTACTTCCGCCTGCTCCGACGGCGATAGAAAATCCCCGTAAGTATAAACGCCCCGCCCGAATGCCCGCCGCGCGAGTTCTTCAGCCCTTTTAATAAGTTCTCTGTCAGCCATAAACCGCCTTTTTTGCGTGATTTAAGCGGCTTTCTCTTTTTTCACTCCGCAATCACGGCTCTATTATATTACAACCGTGAAAAATTGTCAAGTGTGAAAATTTGAAGATAAGTTAAAAAATTTCCGCCCGCCCCTTGCAAACGGAAAAGATTCGTGATATAATGTTTTCTATGGACGTCCGCAAGGGCGAATTTATACTACGGAGTAAATTATGGCAGTAGGGTTTGACAATTCTCTTTACGTCAAAAAGCAGGCGGAGAGCATTTTACAGCGCATCGAAAAATTCAACAACAAACTTTATCTGGAATTCGGCGGGAAGATCTTCGACGATCTCCACGCGGCGAGGGTGCTCCCCGGGTTCGACCCCAACGTTAAAACCAAACTTCTCCTCTCCATGAAGGACAAGGTGGAAATAATCTTCTGCATCAGCGCGAAGGCCATAGAGCAGAATAAGCGCCGCGCGGACTTCGGCATCACTTACGACGCGGACCTCATCCGCCTCGTCGATAATCTCCGCGGGATAGGTCTTTACGTGGGCAGCGTAGTTATAACGCAGTATTCCGGGCAGAGAGCGGCGGAACTTTTCAAAAACAAACTCGAACGCCGCGGCGAACGCGTGTATATGCACACGCTGACCAAAGGTTACCCCAACGACGTTGACATTATCGTGAGCGACGAGGGATACGGCGCGCAACCTTATATAGAAACTACTCGCCCGCTCGTTGTAGTCACCGCGCCGGGGCCGGGCAGCGGGAAACTCGCCACCTGCCTCTCGCAACTGTATCACGAATACAAGCGCGGAGTTAAGGCGGGTTACGCAAAATACGAATCCTTCCCCGTGTGGAATATGCCCTTAAACCACCCCGTGAACGTGGCTTACGAGGCGGCGACCGTCGATTTGCAGGACTTCAATATGATAGATCCCCACCACTTTGCGGCGTACGGCGTGAATACCGTCAACTACAATCGCGACGTGGCGGTGTTCCCCGTGGTAAAAAACATTTTACATAAAATACTCGGTGAAGATATATATCAATCCCCTACGGATATGGGCGTAAACATGATAGGTTTCGCCGTGCGCGACGACGAAGTGGTGCGCGCCGCCGCCAAGCAGGAAATAATCCGCCGCCATTATCAGACGCTGTGCGACTATAAACTCGGCAGAGTGAGCGCGGAAACGCTCAACCGCAGCGAGATACTTATGAACAACCTCGGCCTCAAAAAAGAGGACAGAAAGGTGGTCATCCCCGCGCTTAAAAAGCAGGAGCAACGCGGCGTGCCCGCCTGCGCGATAGAACTGCCGGACGGATCTATCGTCCGCGGCAGAAACACCCCCGCCATGAAAGCCACCGCCGCGGTAGTTATCAACGCGATGAAAAAATACTGCGGCATCAAGCAGGACCTGAACCTTATTTCCCCCATCGTCATCGAGCCCATCATAAAGATGAAAGCCTCGCTTAACGCGAAGGAAACGTCGCTTACTCTCGACGAAGCCCTGCTCGCCCTCGCCGTGTCCACCCCGATGAACACGACGATAGCGGACCTTATGAGCAAACTTCCCATTCTTAAAGAATGCGAGGCGCACAGCACGGTAATGCTCGAGGAGAGCGAATTGCAGGCGTTCAGGCGGCTGGGCATAAGAATAACCTGCGAGCCGGAATACGCCGCGCGCGAATGATAAAGCCGTTCAACCGACGGAAGTTATAAAGAATTTCCGTCGGTTTTTCATTTTTTTCGAAAATTTTTCAAAAAAATTAAAAATCACCCTGCGTAACCGCTTGCTCGTTACGCGGCGTAACGTAATATAATACGCGTAGGAGGTGAAAGAAGTTATGCAAAAATACACTACGGGCGAACTCGCGGAAAGGTGCGGCGTCACCGTGAGGACCGTTCAATATTACGACGAGCGAGAATTGCTTTCGCCGAGCGAACTCACCGACGGCGGCAGGCGGCTGTATTCGGAAGACGACCTTAAAAAGATGAAATTTATCTGCTTTTTGAGAGATCTCGGCCTTTCCATAAAGGACGTTGGCAAAATTCTAAAAGAGGATAATTCGGAAAAAGTAGTCACCCTTCTCCTTAAAAAACAGCAGGCCCTGCTCGAGGAGGAAGTTGCCGAGCGACGCGTTCGGCTCGACAGGATATCCGAACTGCTGTCCGCCGTAAAACAAGCGGGAGAACTGTCCGTAAAATCTCTTTCCGGCATAACTCAAAAAATGGAAAACAAAATCAAACGCAAAAAGATGATAGCGAAGATGATCGCCATAGGCGTTGTTATGGACGTTATCGAAATAGGTGCCGTTCTCCTTTGGACATTCACGGGTATATGGTGGCCGTTCGCCGTCGGTATGGCAATTGTCGTCGCCCTCGGAATATGGATGTCGGTATATTATTTCAAACGTACAGCCTATATCTGCCCCGAATGCACGAAAGTATTCAAGCCGAAATTCAAAGAATCTTTCTTTGCTTACCACACGCCGAAAACGCGTAAACTCACCTGTCCGAAATGCGGCAGGAAGTCAATGTGCGTGGAAATTTACGACGATAATAATTGAACTTGCAGTTAAGTAGCGCCGCCGCGGAATTTTCCGCGGCGGCGCTTTCTCTATAAATATGCCGTTTTTGCGTGTTTTACGGGGTTTTCAGTCATTTCTTATCTTCACCCTTTCGGATAATGCGGGCAGAACTATCTCGTCCATACCGTAATGCACCACCGCTTTATGGCTCCAAACGCTTTTGCAACTTTCCGAAACGCTATCGTAAACGTAAATTTTAAGTTTATCGTTTATCATTCTCGTAGGGGTATATAAAGTAAATCTTCCGTTACTATACGACGGTTTGAAAACAGTATCGTTATAACAGAATATTTCCGCGTCCAGATACAAAGGCTTGCCGGCTTTCAGGTCGTAATAAATTTCGGTCAGGTTGCCGCACCCCTGAAAAGCGGGTTTTGCGATCTCTTGCATAGAAGCCGGCAGAATCAACTTTTTCAAAGTCGCGCAATTCGCAAATGCGGCGTAATTGGATATCCGTTTACAACCTTCCATCAATTCAAGTTCCTCGATCTCCGGATAATTTGCATGAAATTGGAACGCATCTATATCTTCCGTTAGTATTTTAAGTTTTTTTGCCTTGCAACAGACGGAATTCGCACCGAGTTTTCCCGCCTTTACGGTAAGAACGTTACATGCTACGCCGTAAAAACATTGCCCGCCGACGGTATCCGATACTTCGGCGTAGATCTCGTTTGCCACCGCGCCGTAAAAAGCGAATTCTTCTATATTTTCAACACGGAATTTCACTTCGTCGGCGGTAAATTTTCTTCCAGAAAAAGCGTATTCCCCTATCTTCGTTATCTCGTCGGAATAAGTATAGTTGCCCGAACCTAAAACGAGAATTTTTTCATCGTTCTCCTCTACTACCAGGCAGCCGCCGGAAAGAAAGGCGTTTTCCGCGCCGTTGAGATTTATTTTTTCTATAGGGCAATACGCGAATTTTTTGCCGAGCGAAGTATCCGCAACGGATAGCGTTACTTCTTTCAAGGATCTGCAACCGAAAAAACAATCCTGCGGTATCTCGTCGTACGGAACGGAAAAATCAACCGACGATATGTGCGTATGCGAAAACGCGCCGACCGATATTTCTTCGCCTTTCAGCATTATATCGCCGTAAAGTTTGCTATTAGAAAAAGCGTACGCGCCGACCTTTTTCACGGAAGAAGGATAATTTATCTCCGCGCCCGTGCCGTTAAAAGCGTAGTCGCCTATATACTCAACCGAATCGGGCAGAATTATTCTTTGCGCAGTACATAAAAAAGTTCCGCCCTTTTGAACATGAATAAAATTATTTCCTATAATTCTTATACCATTTTCTATCGTGACCGTGCCGTATTCGAGTTTCGTTAAATTCCAACCGGAAAAGTGTCCATGTAAATAAATACCGCTATGTATCCATTCCTCACCATATCCGTAATAAGAAAAAGCGTTCGGCGCAACGGCGTCAACCCTTTTTCCGTTGTGAAAAGCGGGTACTACCGGATCTTTAACGGGTGCGGAAGTAAAACCCGTAACTTCATAGGTATCGTCTTGCTGAAGTTCGAATGATAAATATTTGTGCGGATCGGTTTCTGCGGAAAGTTTCGCCTTTTTACAGCCCGTAAATAATAACAGGCACGAAAATGCCGCCAAGGCGAAAACAAATATCGTTATCT
>JAFTDZ010000161.1 GCA_017453885.1 Clostridia bacterium | reverse complement strand
GCGGGAACGGTCGCGCGCCTGCCGAACGATATAAACAATATCGCAACAACGGCGAACGCCGCCGTAACGAATAATAATATCTTTTTCATTTTTCTCTCTTTTCGCCTCGTTTTACTCTCCGAATTCCGCCGCGATCCTGCGGTAGGCGAACATTTTCATAAATGCCGCAACCGCACCGCAAAGCGCGGTTATAGCCGGTATTATCGCCAGCGAACCTATCGAGCAAGCGGGGTTCCCGCTGCAGTAAACGGGAAGAATATTTGAATTTTTCATAGAGAGCGCCACGGCGAAACACGCCGCGAGCAGCGCCGCGCACACAACGTGCAATATCGCCGCCGTAAGATCTATCGCGGGCTTTTTATATACAAGCGAGATAACGTTTGCAGTTACCGCGAGTATCGACGCCGCAAGCGCAAGCGACGACAGAACGGCAAGCGCCTTTACGTATTCCGGCGCGTAATAGAAAAACGGAACGGCAATATCGCCGAAAGCGTCCGCCGCCTCAGTAAATTTTCCGGAAATAGCGGCGGATATTATATTGTACCCCGTGAAACTCACCTCGTTCCCCGCTATATCCGTATTATAAATATATCCCCAATTCAAGAAGAAAAGAACGGCGGTAACCAATGCGGACGCGGCGCCGATAATCGGAAACACTTTGAGTTTCCTTACCTTATCGGCGAACTTTTTCTCTCTTTCCGCCCGTATCCTCTCCTCTCTCGTTTTCTTGTTTGCCATAATACCCTCCCTATTTCGTAACGTAATAATTAAGCGACGAATAATCCTCTATCCTTTCGAGCGCGTTTACGCCGAATGTCAAAAATGCTATCTCTTCCACGGTGGAATAATCCGGTTCGTCTCCGAGATACGCATAAATTTTTATAGTGGTTTTCTCCGCGCTCTTTATCCTGCCGGTAACGTGTATCCACGCCTTTTCGTTGCAATCCTCGCTCTGCCGCACGGGTTCGGGAATATCCCCGGCGTATTCGAGTATAAAGCCGATGACGGTATCCTTACCGCATTTACACCCGTACCCCGAGGAACACTTCCTTACGCCGCAAGTGTATTCCTTGCCGTCAACGTCGGTAAAACGGTATGTAAAACAATCGAAACTCATATCTTTGCCGAGGTATTGTTCCGGGTAATATTGCGCGTTGGTCATCACGAGGAAAAAGTTCTTTTCCGTGAGGACGTAATTCTTGCTTCCGCATGATTGAAATATGAATAAAGCCCCTAAAACACAGATTATCGCGCGTTTCATCTTATTTTCACCCGTTTGAAACTCCCCGCAAGATAAAACGCGACAAACACCGCCATGTCCGCAACGACTATGGTCGGGCCGACGGGTGTTCCCCAAAGAATCGACGCGAGAATCCCTAACGCCGAGCAGGAAACCGAAAGTATTGCGGAACATATCGTCACCGCTCGAAAATTGCCGAACACGCGCATCGCGGAAAGCGCGGGAAAAATTATTAGCGCGGATATAAGGAGCGAGCCGACAAGATTCATCGCAAGGACTATAACCACCGCCGTTATAACGGCGATAATAAGATTATATACGCCGGAGTTCACGCCCGTTGCGGAAGCGAAGTTCCCGTCAAAAGTGACTGCGAATATCTTGTTGTAAAACAGAACGAATACCGCGACCGCCGCTACCGACAGCGCCGCCGAGAGCCACACCTGCATTTTCGTAAGCGTCAGAATCGATATAGAGCCGAAAAGCGAAGTGCATACATCCGCCGATACGTTTGAAGACGTCGGAAACAAATTCATCACGAGGTATCCTGCCGCAAGAGCAGACACGGAAATCATGGCAACCGCGGCGTCTCCTTTTATTTTTGCGCGCGTTCCGTTTTTTAACAGAATTATCGCGCTCGCTACCGTTACGGGCAAAACAATAAGCATCTGATTTGTAAGCCCCGTTACCGCGGCGACCGCCATCGCCCCGAACGCCACGTGAGAAAGCCCGTCGCCTATAAACGAAAACCTTTTGAGTACAAGCGTTACCCCGAGGAGCGACGAGCAAAGCGATATAAGCACACCCACGATAAACGCGTACCGCACGAACGGAAACTGAAAATATAACGTTATCTGACCGAAAAACTCACCCATTATATTTCTCCTTAAGGTTAAAAGTTTCAAGATATTCTTTTGTGGTACAGAAACGAATGGTTCCGTCCATTACAAGCACGTGGTCGGAATAACCGACGGCGGAAGTAAGATCGTGAGAGATCATGATCACTGTTACTCCTTCGTCGTTCAGCCTTTTTACGATTTCGTAAGTTTCCGCCGTAACTTTAGGATCGAGACCGGAAACGGGCTCGTCCAATACGAGAAGTTTCTGCGTGGCGCATAACGCCCGCGCGAGCAGAACGCGTTGTTTCTGTCCGCCGGAAAGTTCGCCGAACCTGCGTTTCTCCATGCCCTTAAGCCCCATTTTCTCTATATTTTCCCGCGCGAGGGCTTTTTCTTTTTTATTGTAAAAGGGGCGTAACCCGCACGACGAAAGACAGCCCGAAACTACAACTTCCCATACCGACGCAGGAAAATCTTTTTGATCTTCCGATGCTTGCGGCAGATAACCCACGCAGGTCTTTTTTAATCCGTCATCGTAAGAAACGTTGCCCGAAACGGGCTTTATAAGCCCGCACAGCGTCTTTATAAGCGTGGATTTTCCGCTGCCGTTTTCGCCTATCACTACGAGGTAATCTCCCTCGTTCAACTCGAACGTTATATTTTCGGCTACGGCGGCGTTATCGTAACCCACGGCGAGATCTTTACAGGAAATAAGGGCCATTTACATCTCCTTTAAGCGAGGGCTTTTTTGAGTATCTCAAGATTGCTTTCCATTACGGAAAGATATGAAACGGCGTTGTTTTTCGTTGCGGATTGAAAAGAATCGAGTTTGAGCACTTCTATGTTCGCCTTGTTCTCGAGATTGCAGTCTCGCTTTATCGTAGCGGCTATTTTACCGTTGCCGCTCTCGGTTTCGAGTATGACGTCAAGTTCGAGTTCGTCCGTTTTATTTACGAGGAAGGCTATCGTTTCCACGCTCGCCTCGGTTTCGGCGGAACATCCTACGAAAGCAGCAAAGTATTTGATGTTGTAATCGTCAACGAGATAACGGAAGGGAAATCTGTCGGCAACGAGTATGGTATCTCTTGCGGCTGAAGAAACGGCGGCACGGTATTTTTCGTCAAGCGCGTGAAGTTTTGCGTAATAAGCGGCGGCGTTTGCCGCGTAAACGGAAGAATTTTCGGCGTCGATCTTGCCGATGGCTTCCGCGATGGCGTTCACGAATATCTTAGCGTTGCCGAGAGAGAGCCACACGTGCTCGTCAAGTTCTTCTTCGTGTTCCTCTTCTTTGTGTTCGTGTTGCATTCCCTCTACCGCTTCTTCAGTCTTTGCTTTATCGCCGAGAGTTCCAAGAAGGTTGATAGCGGTAATTTTGTCGTTGCCGGCATTATCGAGCGCGCCGCCGACCCATTCGTCGGATTCTCCGCCGACATACACGAACAAATCGCAGGAAGAAACTTTAACAATATCCTTCGCCGACGGTTGATAACTGTGAAGGTCGGCGCCG
>JAFTDZ010000160.1 GCA_017453885.1 Clostridia bacterium | reverse complement strand
GTATTAACACCATATTCTACGGAAAAGAGGGTGTAACGGAAGATAAACTTTCCTAACGCGGAACGCGTGATCTCTCTTTCCCCGAACGCCGTGAACATTACCAAGTACGACAATATAAAAGGGATGCTCGGTAAACCTTCGGTAATACACGCAGGCGATACTTATTATATGTATTTCGAGGCGCCCGCGTCGGGAGATTCCGATATAACGCAAACCGTTCTCGAACGGGACAATCAGGTGATGCTCGCAACTTCCAAGGACGGAAAGGAGCGGAACTTTTATTCGAACGATAAAGGTCAGCCGCAGCCGGTGGTTGCTATACTTCAGGAACTTATGCGTCAGAAACAGAGAGGGTTTTGATTGACGAATGCGTAATAAAGTGATACAATACTGTAAGATTGTTTATTTCTCAAGGTGCAGCATGAAAAAACTCCGCGCGGAAAACGCCGCCGCTATTATAGTAAACGTATTGATAATCGTTTTTACCGTAAACGCCATAAGTTACAACTTCAGGGACGATATAATCTGGGAAGTTACCTACCTTGATTTCAAAAGGTGGAAGTGTTTGAGATACTTCACAAACCTGTCGAATATTTATGCGGCTGTTGCGGCGTGCGTCGTTTTGGTATTCAATTTCAAAAACGCCGTGAAGGACGAGTTTTCGCTGCCGAGGTTCGTTATATATCTCAAGTTTTCCGCCACCGCGGCTGTCGCCGTTACCTTTCTCACCGTCGTGCTGTTCTTAGGCCCCACGGCAGCGGCTTCCGGCAACGGTTATTTCACGCTTTTCAAACAGAACAACTTCTTCCTTCATTTTCTCGTTCCCGTCCTGTCGATACTCTCGTTCGTGTTTTTGGATCGCGGCGAAAAAACACCCCTTAAATCAACGATATTCGGGCTTTTGCCCACGGTGGCATATTCGGTGGTTTACGTCGTTATGGTCGTATTTGTAGGCGGTGAAAACGGTTGGCCGGATTTTTACGGATTTACGTTCGGCGGCAGAATGTGGGCGGTTCCGTTGAGTGTGATCGGAATGTATGCCGCAACGTTCGGGGTCTCCGCCGGTTTACGCGCGCTGCGCAACGTTTTTTGCGAAAGCAGAATAAAATTTATCAATAATTAAAATTTTTCACTAAACGCATAAAATATGCTTGCATATATTTTTTCATTATGCTAAAATAACTGCGACCTTAAAAATTTGCGGCGTGAAGCGCCGCAACGGAGGAGTTATGAACCTCTTTAAGTGGGGCTATCGCTATTACAGAAAGCGACTTCCCGTGGCGATAATATGCCAGATAATGGGCGAAATAGCCATTTTCATCGGATTGATAGCGCCGTTGCTATCGCAGATACTTATAGACGGCGTGATCAATTACACCCCCGGCAAAGAAGTGCCGGTAAACGACTTTTTGTCGTTTTTGATAAGCGGTAAATTCGGTGAACTCGGCAGTTTTCGTCTTTTTTTATCCCTTGCGATAATCATCGTTTCGGTAATATTCATCCGAACTTTGCTCATTTATTTCAGGAACGTCTGGTTCCGTAAAAATTTCCTTCCCATTGAAAACGCGTTGCGATACGCCGAATACGAAAAACTTTTCAGGCTCAGCAACAAGGCGCTCGCCGGCTACAACACGGGCGACCTTCTGACCACGCTCGACTCCGACGCCGTTCAACTCAAGGATCTTTACGCGTTCTACACTCTGCTTATAATCGACGTAGTATTTCAACTTATAGTTATAGGAATATTCCTGTTCACAATCAAGGCGGAACTGCTTATAATCATAGCGGCTCTCGTTCCGTTTCTCCTCTTTTTTCTTCGCAAATACGTAAAAATATCCCGCAAGGTATCCAACGAAATAAGGGACAGAAACGCCGAAATGAACCTCGTTTCGCAGGAGAGCGTAAACGGCATAAGGCTTATTAAAGCGTACGCGAACGAGGCGAGAGAGGCGGAGCGTTTCCGCACTTGCAACGAAAACAGCCGCAACGCTCTTATAAAGCAGGTTTCCGTTCAATCGAAGTACAACATCGTATTCAACGCCATACGTCAGGTCGCCTACGTGGTGTCGGTTGCGGTGTGCGGATATTTCGCCATAAAAGGGGAACTTCAGATAGGTCAACTGCTCGCCTGCACAAGTTACGTCGTCACGTTTATGGGCGCCGTTACCAACCTCAACAACTTCCTGTTCGCAACTCAGCAACTCTGCGTTTCAGGAGACAGAGTGGTGAAATTTATGGCGGCGGAAGAACTCGTGGATACACACCGTGTGGAAAAAATAGAAAATTTCGATATAGAAGTAAAGGATCTTACGGTGGAAATAGACGGCAACGACGTTCTCAAGGGAATCAATCTGAAGATCCCTTACGGAACTAAACTCGGCGTAATGGGCAGCACGGGCAGCGGAAAAACCGTTCTTCTCAAATCCCTCGGCGCCATTATACCGCCTAAATCGGGTTCGGTAACGATAGGCGGCAGGAATATAGAGGAATACGATAAAGAGGAGATACGCCGTCAGTTTTCCTTCGTGTTTCAGGACGTGTTTCTGTTTTCGGACACCATAGACGCGAATATCGCGTTCGCCGTGCCGGACGCGCCCTTCGAGGACGTGAAGAACGCCGCGAAGATATCCAAGGCGCACGGCTTTATAAAGACCATGCCGAGCGGTTACGAAACGATAATAGGCGAACGCGGGTTAGGGCTTTCCGGCGGTCAACGGCAGAGAATATCCGTCGCCCGCGCCCTCGTTAAAAATTCGCCCGTTCTCGTGCTTGACGACGCCACTTCCGCCCTCGACCGCAGTACGGAAAAATCCCTGCTCGAAACCATAAAGGAAAAATATCCGGAAAAAACCATGATAATTTCCGCCCACAAAGTTTCTTCCGTTAAGGATTGCGACGTTATAATTTATATGCACGACGGGAAGATAGCGGAAATAGGCACTTACGACGAACTGATCGCCCAAGGCGGAATGTTTGCCGAAATAGACAAAATCCAGAGCGAAGCGAGCGAGGTGAACTGATATGGCGAGGAACACCTATTATCAGGACGAAACCGTCCGTTCGGAAATAAACCTCAAACAGATAGGCAAAATGGTAAAATACGTCTATCCGTTCAGAAAAGTTATGGCGCTCGTCGTAATTTCCATGCTGCTGTCCGTGGTCATCTCCCTGTTGCCGCCGCTCATCATAAAGGCGATAACCGAAAAGGTGATACCGGACGCCGACTACGAACTTATGTTGAAACTCGTAGCGGCGCTCGTCGGCATAGGCGTTGCGGATATCGCCATAAACTTCGTGGCGCAGTATTTTGCCGGAACCACCGGGCAGAAAATAATCTTCAACATAAGGGAAGACGTTTACGCCAACCTTATGAAGTTGCCCTTCGACTTTTTCGACAGCCGCCCCGCCGGTAAAATAGTGGTGCGCACAACAAACTACGTCGATCAGATGGCGACCTTCTTTTCTTCCACGCTCATCAACTTTATAGTATGCGTGATGCGTATCGTCGTCGTACTCGTGTTCATGTTCTTTCTAAACTGGATACTTACGCTCGTTGTTATAGTAACGCTCATACCTCTGCTCACGGCGCTTCAGATAATAAGGCACTTTTCGCGAAAGAGAATGCGCGTGGTTATGGCTAAAATATCCAACAGGAGCGCCTTCCTCGTGGAATCCATAATGGGTGCGAAGGAAATAAAAAGTTTCAACCGAAAAGATTACAACGCCGGCATCTACCGCGAACTGCAGGACGACGTATGCAAGCACTATATGGGTTACGTCAAAGTGAGCGAACTTATGAATATATCGTTCGAAACGCTCTGGCACGTAGGCAGTATGTGTTTATACGGCGTGGCTTTCTACCTTATACAAAACAAGCCGGAACTTATGACAGCGGGCACTCTGATAGCGTTT
>JAFTDZ010000159.1 GCA_017453885.1 Clostridia bacterium | reverse complement strand
CGCGCTGTTCCCGAACCTTTTTGCAAACGACGGTTTTATCGGTAAACTTATTCGCGTGCTGATAAAAATCGCCCTTCTGCCGCTCGTCGCGGGGCTTTCTTACGAATTATTGAAAGGTCTTGCGAGAACGGATTTCTGGCTCGTTTATCCGCTTAAATTGCCGGGTTTACTTCTCCAACGACTCACTACGCGCGAGCCGGACGACGGCATGATGGAGGTTGCCATTACGGCTTTCAATAAAGTGCTTTCGATGGATGCCGATCCCGAAGAACCCGAATGTAAATTCGTCACCGCGAGGAAACTCGCGGAAGTCCTTGCCGAAACGAAAAAGACCTTTGCCGACAACGGGATAGACGACAGCGACGCGGAGTGGTTGGTTTCCATCGCGACCGGAATAAAGCGTTCCGAACTCGGAACCGACAGGACGGTTTCCCCGAAGAATATCGAAAAGATAAACGGCTGGGTGAAGGAGAGGTTGAGCGGCAGACCGCTCGCATATATCGTGGGCGACGTGGATTTTTACGGAAATAAAATTTTCGTTGACGAAAGCGTTCTGATACCCCGCCCCGAAACGGAAGAATTAGTTGAATTCGCGTGTTCGGAGATAGGCGAAACCGATACCGTTCTCGATCTTTGCGCGGGAAGCGGTGCTATCGCCGTAACCGTCAAAAAGCGTATGAACGCCGAAGTTTCCGCGAGCGATATAAGTTCGGCGGCGATAGAGATCGCGAAGAAAAACGCGTTTGAAAACGGCGCGGAGATCGAATTTTACCAAAGCGATCTGTTTGAAAATATAAACGAAAAATTCAGCGTGATCATTTCAAATCCGCCTTATATCAGGTCGGCGGACATTGACTTGCTCGATAGGGAAGTGAAAGATTTTGAGCCAAAAACGGCGCTTGACGGCGGCGCGGACGGGCTTGTTTTTTACCGCAGGATCGCTGTTTCCGCAAGAGAACATTTGACCGAAGGCGGCAAATTGTTTATGGAATGCGGCGAGGGACAGGCGGACGATATAAAAGAGATATTCAAGGATTATTCGGAAGTCGTAGTAAAAAAAGATATAAACGGCATCGACAGAATGATCAAGGTGGTTAAATAATGATCGAGAGGCTTGAAGAGATACTTCAAAGATACTATAAATTGCAGGAACTCGTGGCGGACCCCGAGGTCATTTCCGATATGTCCGAATGGAAGAAATACACAAAGGAACTTTCGGATATGGAAGAAACCGTTCAGAAGTATCTCGAGTACAAGAAGGTTCTGAACGATCAGACGCAGGCGAAGGAACTTTTCGAGCAGGAAACAGACAAAGATATGCGCGATATGCTCGAGGACGAAATATATTCCTGCAAGGATAAATTAAACGCCATAACCGAAGAACTGAAGATTCTTCTCCTGCCGAAAGATCCCAACGACGATAAAAACGTTATTATAGAGATACGCGGCGGTGCCGGCGGCGAAGAGGCGGCGCTTTTCGGTGCGGAACTTTACAGAATGTACGTCAAATTCGCCGAAAAGAACAGGTGGAAGATCGAGGAAATAGACAGCAATATCACCGAGATGGGCGGCGTTAAGGAAATGGTTTTTTCTATAAGCGGTAAGGGCGTATATTCCAAAATGAAGTACGAGAGCGGCGTTCACAGAGTGCAGCGCGTTCCCGAAACGGAATCGCAGGGGCGCGTTCATACTTCCACGGTTACGGTAGCCGTGCTTCCGGAAGTAGAAGATATAGAGATAACCATAGATGAAAAGGATCTGCGCGTGGATACTCTGCGTAGCAGCGGCGCGGGCGGTCAGCATATAAATAAAACGGAATCGTGCATTCGTCTTACGCATCTACCCACGGGCATAGTGGTAACCTGTCAGGACGAGCGATCGCAGATAAAAAACAGAGAAAAGGCAATGAAGGTATTAAAGAGCCGCCTTTACGATTATTACAATTCAAAGTACGAAAAAGAATATGCCGACAACAGAAAAAGTCAGGTAGGCACGGGGGATCGTTCCGAGAGGATCCGCACATACAATTATCCGCAAGGGCGCGTTACCGACCACAGAATCGGTATGACGCTCTATAATCTTCCGGATTTTCTTTTAGGCGATATAGACGAAATGATAGAGGCTCTCGCGATAGCCGACAGGGAAGCAAAACTCTCCGCCGCGGGCGAGTAAAACATACTAAAGGAGAAAACGAAATTGAAAACCTTATCCGCAAAAGCGTCGGCAATAGCGCCTTCGGCAACTTTGTCTATTTCCGCCAAAGCGAACGAAATGAAAAAGAACGGATTATCCGTTATAAGTTTCAGCGTGGGAGAGCCGGATTTCAAAACCCCCGTATTCATAATCAACGCCTGTAAAGAGGCGCTCGATAAGGGCGTAACGAAATACACGCCGGTTGGCGGTACCGCAGAATTGAAAAGGGCTATATGCGATAAATTCAGGCGGGATAATTCACTCGAATACGAACCGGATAATATAGTTGTTTCCACAGGCGCGAAAAGTTCGCTTTTTCACGCTTTATACGCTATTTTGAATCCCGACGACGAGGTGATAATACCCAAACCTTTTTGGATAACTTATTCGGAAATAGTCGGCATATGCGGAGCGAGATCGGTTTTTGCCGAAACGAGAGAGGAAAACGGATACAAGATCACGGCAGAGGAGTTTGAAAGTCTTATAACTCCTTCCACGAAGTGTATAATAATTAATTCCCCCAACAATCCGAGCGGCAGCGTTTACTCCGAAGCGGAACTCCGTAAAATAGCGGAAGTAGCCGTTAAACACGATGTTTTCGTTATTTCTGACGAGGTTTACGAAAGGCTTGTTTTCGACGGAACGAAGCACGTTTCCATAGCGTCTTTCGGAGAGGATATCAAAAAGATAACTATCGTTATAAACGCCGTTTCAAAAACTTACGCGATGACCGGCTGGAGAATAGGGTATCTTGCTTGCGATAAATCGATAGCGAAAGTTATCACTGCGCTGCAGAGCCACACCACAAGCAACGCGACTTCTTTCGCGCAGTACGGGGCGACCGCCGCAATAAATTACGGCGAGGAAACGGTTGAGGAGATGATAGCCGTATTCGCCCACAGAAGGCAGCTTATCATCGATTTGCTTTCCGAAACGGAGGGCGTCAGGTTCAACGTACCGCTCGGCGCGTTCTACGTTTTCGTTGACGTGTCCGCTTACTACGGAAGGAAGTTCAGAGGAAAAATAATCGGTAATTCGGTCGATTTTTGTTCCGCTTTGTTAGACTTCGGCGTTGCCGCCGTGCCGGGCGCTCCGTTCGGAAACGACAAATGCATCAGGCTTTCTTATGCTACGAGTGAAGAAAATATCCACGCGGGGATAGCGAGATTGAATAATTTCCTGAAAGAATTTGAATAATTTGAAAATTTTCGCTTAAATCCCTTGAAAAAAAACAATTTTTCGGTTACAATATAAGTATAATATATCGGAGGTAAAAAAATATGGTTAATATCATTTGCGGGCCGAAGGGTTCCGGTAAGACCAAACAAATAATCGATCAGGCTAATGCCGCGGCCGAAAAGGCTAAAGGTTACGTTTTATTTATAACCAAAGCGAAAACTTATTCCGTCAATATCAACTTTGACGTTAAATGTATTTATACCGACGAATACGGTATCGATTCTGCCGAATCTTTCCGCGGTTTCATTAACGGTGTCGCCGCCGCTAATTACGATATAGAATACGTTTTCGTTGACGGGGTTGCCCGTATAACCAAGTCTGAACTTGCCGATCTCGAATCCGTTTTCAAAGCGGCCACCGACCTGAACGAAATAAACTTCGTATTCACTATAAGTTCCACTAAAGAGGATCTTCCCGAATATTTACGCAAGTTCATTTAACTATAAATAATTTATCTTCTTCAAAATATATATTGCCCGACATTCCGTCGGGCTTTTCTTTTACCTGATATCAAAATACTATAATTAGCAATATTAGTATTTTAATACTAATAATACTAATTTGAGTATAATTAAAAAGTAAAAATAAAAGAGCGGTCGTAAAAGGTCGCTCTCTTAAAATTTGTTTTATTTCAGGTGATTTATCAATACATTCCGTTCATGCCCGCCTGCGGTGCAGCCGCTTCGGGTTTAGGAATATCGGTAACCAGGCTCTCGGTTGTGAGGAGAGTATCCGCGATCGAAGCCGCATTCTGCAGAGCGGACCTCGTGACCTTAGTAGGATCTATTATACCGCATTTGACCATATCGACGTATTCGTTTTTATAGAAATCGAAACCGTAATTCGGGCGTTTCGCTCTCAAAACGTTGCTTAAAATAACGCTTCCGTCAAGGCCGGCGTTAGCGGCGATCTGTCTGATAGGTTCTTCTATCGCTCTCAAAATGATTGAAGCGCCGGTCTTTTCGTCGCCGGAAAGGGACTTCATAAGGTTCTTTATTGCGTTTACTGCAGAGAGGAGAGCGACACCGCCGCCGGGAACGATACCTTCTTCGACCGCCGCTCTCGTTGCGGCGAGGGCGTCCTCGATGCGGAGTTTCTTTTCCTTCATTTCAACTTCGGTAGCGGCGCCGACGTTTATAACCGCTACGCCGCCGGCAAGTTTTGCAAGTCTTTCTTGCAGTTTTTCTCTGTCGTAATCTGAAGTGGTGGTTTCTATCTGCGCCTTTATAGCCTGAACCCTCGCTTTTATCTGCGCGGGATCGCCGTATCCGTCTATAATTGTGGTGTTTTCTTTATCTACGCGTACCTGATTAGCCCTGCCGAGCATATCGGTGGTAACGTCTTTGAATTCGTAACCGAGGTCGGTTGAGATCACCGTGCCGCCGGTAAGTATCGCTATATCTTCGAGCATGGCCTTTCTTCTGTCGCCAAATCCCGGCGCTTTTACGGCAACGCAGTTGAACACGCCTTTCAGTTTGTTTACCACGAGCGCGGCGAGCGCGTCGCCTTCAACGTCCTCGGCTATGATCAAAAGTCTTTGACCTTGCTGGGCGATAGGTTCTATAACGGGAAGGATCTCCTGTATCGAAGAAATTTTCTTGTCGGTTATAAGAATTAACGGATTATCGAGAACTGCCTGCATCTTATCTGTGTCGGTCACCATATAAGCGGAAGCGTATCCTCTGTCGAACTGCATACCTTCAACGGTAGTGAGTTCGGTTTTCATGGTCTTGCTCTCTTCAACGGTTATAACGCCGTCTTTTCCTACTTTTTCCATCGCGTCGGAAATAAGTTGACCGATATTTTCATCGCCGGCGGAAATGGACGCGACCTGTGCGATAGCCGTCTTTCCGTCAACGGGTTTGGAAATATTCTTCAATTCGTCAACGGTAACGTCAACGACTTTCATTATGCCTTTTTTGAGAATAATGGGGTTGGCGCCCGCAGCAAGGTTTTTAAGCCCTTCTTTTATCATCGCCTGCGCGAGAACTACCGCGGTGGTAGTTCCGTCACCCGCAACGTCGTTGGTCTTGGTGGAAACTTCCTTTACGAGTTGCGCGCCCATATTTTCAAACGGATCTTCGAGTTCTATCTCTTTGGCTATAGTTACGCCGTCGTTAGTGATAAGGGGGGAACCGTATTTTTTATCGAGAACAACGTTCCTGCCCTTGGGGCCGAGGGTAATTTTAACCGTATCCGCAAGTGTGTTAACGCCCGCTTCGAGGGCTTTTCTGGCGTCTTCGCCGTTTTTTATCTGTTTAGCCATAAAAATCACTCCTTATTATTCTACTATCGCGAGTATATCGCTCTGTTTGATTATGGTAAATTCTTTACCGTCAACTTTGAAATCGCTTCCTGCATATTTCGAATAGAGTACCACGTCGCCAACTTTGACCTGCATGGTTACTTCCTTGCCGTCAATTACTCCGCCGGGGCCTACCGCAACGACGACCGCCGTCTGCTGCTTTTCCTGCGCGGAAGAGGGGAGAATAAAACCGCTTTTAGTGGTTTCTTCCTTGCTCGTAGCCTCTACTACTACTTTATCGAATAATGGTTTGATCTGCATATTCAATGCCTCCGTTCGTTACTTTTTGTTAGCACTCTTACCTTTCGAGTGCTAACATATTATATTATATATAATAAAAAAAATTTGTCAACGATTTTAACGGATCTTTAAGGAATTTTTTGTCGATTTTTCCGTTTGGTACGTATATGTGTAAAAACGTTTGCAAAAAAAAGATTTATAAGTTATAATATTCCGGTAGATACGCGAGAAATTTCAAATAAAAGGAGCGGCAGATGAAAATATCCAAGTGGGACAAAAGATTTATGGACTTATCGGAAGCGGTCGCGTCGTGGTCGTCGTGCTTTCAGGATAACAGACACATAGGCGCGGTGATAGTGCGGGACAAGAGAATACTTACCACGGGCTATAACGGCGCGCCGAGCGGAGTAAAAAGTTGCGCGGAGAAGGGGGAGTGTCTGAGAAAAAAACTTAACATTCCGAGCGGTACGCGCCACGAACTTTGCTACGCCGTTCACGCGGAGCAAAACGCTATAGCGCAGGCGGCAAAACTCGGCGTTTCAGTTCAGGGGGCTACGCTTTACTGCACCCATCAACCCTGCGTTATTTGCGCGAAGATGATAATAAATTCGGGGATAAGCAAAGTATTATATAAATACGGCTATCCGGACGATTTTTCCCTGCAACTTTTCGACGAGGCGGGGGTAGAAGTCGTAAATTATAAGGAGAACGAAGATGAATAAAAATCCGACTGTTACGTTTGAAATGGAAACCGGCAAGACTTTCAAAGCGGAATTATATCCGGCGGTAGCGCCGAACACGGTAAACAATTTTATATCGCTTATAAAAAAGGGCTTTTATAACGGGCTTATCTTTCACAGAGTGATAAGAGGGTTTATGATACAGGGCGGCGATCCCAAGGGTACCGGAACGGGCGGCCCCGGCTACAGCATAAAGGGCGAATTTACCCGTAACGGTTTCAAGAACGATCTCAGGCACGAGAGGGGCGTTCTATCCATGGCACGCTCCATGATGCCGGACAGCGCAGGCTCTCAATTCTTTATAATGCACGAAACGAGCCCGCATCTCGACGGGCAGTACGCCTCCTTCGGCAAAGTTACCGAGGGAATGGAAGTTATCGACGAGATCGCCTGCTGCCGCACCGATTATAGCGACAGACCTTTGGAAGATCAGAGGATAAAGACCGTTACGGTAGAACTCTACGGCGAAACTTATCCCGAACCGATCAAAACGAATCGCTGAAAATTTTTTCTTAAAAAACGGCCGTTGCCTTACGACAACGGTCATTTTTTTACTTTTTGCTGTTCAGTTTGAATACGTCGTTCTGTTTGCCGAGGACGATTATATGGTCGTTCTCAACGAAGGAATATTCGGGAGAGGGAATATTCACCACGTTGCTGTTTTTTATGGCGAGGACGTTGACGTGGTGTTTTTTTCGTATGTCGAGCGACTGAATGGAATTGCCCGTCCAACTTTTCGGAACGGGAATCTCGAATATGGCGAACTCTTTTGAAAGTTCGATAAGGTCGAATATATTGCGCGCGTTGTGCTTTATTGCGAGTTTATCGGCAATATCGCGTTCGGGGTAAACGACTTCGTCGGCGCCGTTCCGCAAGAGGAATTTTGCCTGAATATCGCTGCCCGCGTTAGAAACGACGTATTTCGCCCCGAGTTCTTTAAGGAGTGAAGTTATTTCGAGAGAGGCTTGAAAATTATCGCCTATCGTCACGAAACACACGTCGAAATGTTGCACACCGAAATTTTTCAAAACGTTCTCGTTCGTACAATCCGCTATGTACGCGTCGGTAAAGCGGGGGGCGAGGTCGTTTATTATCTTTTCGGAAGTATCCACTATCATCACCTCGTTGCCGAGGTCGGTCATTTTTTCGGCAAGGCGCGTTCCCAAACGCCCCATACCTATTATAAGAACGGATTTCATATATAATTCTCCTTGATCAGCCTATCATTATTTTTTCCGTTGGCAATTCCACCGGCGGAATATCCTTTCTTTCGCCGAGCGCGAGGGCAACGGATACCGAACCCACTCTTCCTACGAACATTAAAAGCGTGATTATCAGTTTAGAGAAAACCGAAAATTCCGCGGTTATTCCGAGCGACAGCCCTACCGTGCATATAGCGGAAACGACTTCGTAAAATATTTCTTTCAGCCCGAGAGTAGATTCTATCGCGCAGATAATGATCGTTGAAACTATAATCATTATAGAATACAGGGCGAGTATCGCGCTCGCGCTTTTCGCGTCGCCCGGTTGCAGGCGGCGTTTGCCGATTATAATGCGGTCGCTCTTTCTCACTTCCGCGTAAACGCTGAACAGAATCACTACGACGGTCGTCGTCTTTATGCCGCCGGCGGTGGAGCCGGAATTCCCGCCTATGAACATCAGTAAAGTGGTGAGTATGTAAGAACTATCGGACATTTTCCCGAGATCGACGGAATAAAATCCGGCTGTCCTCGGAGAAACGACCTGAAATATCGACGCGAGTATCTTTTCGCCGAAGTTCATATCTTTAAGGCAACCGTTCGAGTCGAACGCGAGAAACAACCCCGCGGGGACTACGACGAGCGAAAGCGTTGCGATAAGAACTATTTTGGTGTGCAGACTGAATTTTTTATAACGGAATTTGCAGTCGAGAATATTGCTCCACACAATAAAACCGAGCCCGCCTATCAGAATAAGGGCGGTTATCGTAAGCACTACGAGAGGATCGTCGCTGTACGCAGAGAGGGATTCTGCGCCTAAAATATCGAACCCGGCATTGCAGAATGCGGAAACGGAATGAAAAATCGCGTAATAAATTCCCTTCGCCGCGCCGTATTCGGGCACGAACGCAAAGGAGAGGAGCAGAGCGCCGAGAGATTCGAATATAAGAGTTCCCAGAAGTATCTGACGGAAAAGAGTAAAAACGCTGCCGAGATTCGCGATGCCGGCGGACTGCATAAATATTTTTTTATCGAAAAGCCCTACGTGCCCGCGGAAGAAGAAGATTATCAGCGTGACGAAGGTCATGAAACCAAGCCCGCCTATCTGTATAAGTAGCAGAATAACTATCTGACCGAAAACCGACCAGTATTCGGCGGTGGTCTTTACGGCAAGCCCCGTTACGCAAGTTGCGGAAGTAGCCGTGAAAAGCGCGTCGATAACCCCCGTGAACTTACCGCTTGCCGATGAAAACGGAAGGCACAGCAAAACCGTTCCCGCGAGTATCACAGCGAGGAAACCGAGGATTATTATCTGCGCGCCGGTAAGTTTTCTCTTTTTGTTCATAAACAATATTATAACCGCAGACAACGCAAAAGTCAAATAAAGAGAGGGGAAAGGTATAATTTCGCCCCTATTGCGGATTATAATATCGTGCCTTTTTTACGAAAGGGCCCGAAGGTGAAAGATCATGAAGAAAAAATACGTTATACTTTCTTTAATAATTGCGCTGTGTATATCTTTATGCAAACTTCCTTACGTCGCTTCCGCCGAATGCGAATGCGTATATCTCGGCGGTATGCCCGCGGGATTCAGAATAGATAACAGAGGGGCTACGATAATAGGGCTGAACGACGTTATATCTTCCGACGGATTGTATTCACCCGCAAAGGACGCGGGAATAAGAGCGGGAGACCTTATGCTCACGCTCGACGGAAAAGAAATAAATTCCGCGGCGGATATAGGCGTGGTTTTATCCGATTACGACGGGAACGGAATTACCGCCACCATAGAGAGGGAAGGCGAAATAATAATAAAAATCGTTTACCCCGCGAAGGATATTTCCGGAAAGTACAGAATGGGAATGTTCGTGCGGGACGACGTTTCCGGCATAGGTACAATAACATATATAAAGGAAAATAACGAATTCGGCGCGCTCGGTCACCCCGTGACGGAAGGAGAATCGCAAAAGGCGGTAAGGATAAACTCCGGCGTGGCTTACGGTTGCAATATAATAGGCGTAAACAGGGGCGTAAGAGGAAAAGCGGGGGAGATACGCGGATATTTTATAGAGGACGAGATTCTCGGCGTTATAGAAAAGAACACCGCGGCGGGAATTTTCGGCAAGATAACTGACGAAAAATTTACCGACGGACTTAAAAAGATGGAAACGGGGGAGGCTAAACCGGGAAAGGCGTCGCTGTATTCGACGGTAGAGGGCACCCGGCCGAAAGAATATGAAATAACCATAGTAAAGGCGGACAGATCCGCCGCGGAAAACAAAGACCTCGTTGTGAAGATAACCGATGAAAAACTTATAGAGAAAACGGGCGGGATACTTCAGGGTATGAGCGGAAGTCCGATAGTGCAGAACGGCAAACTCGTCGGCGCGGTCACGCACGTTTTCCTCAACGATCCTACGCGCGGTTTCGGAATTTCCATAGAAAAGATGATAAAAGAATAAATTTGCTTACTTGCTCATACATTGAAGTATGGGCAATTTTATTTCGGAAAAAGTAAGGGGCGTGAAGGATATTCTTAAAGACACGCTCGATAAACGT
>JAFTDZ010000158.1 GCA_017453885.1 Clostridia bacterium | reverse complement strand
GAAGAAGAAAGACTGATCGTTTCCACCAAAACCGAATACGACGACGTGGAGAATATCCTTCGCCCGAAAACCATGGCGGGTTACGTCGGGCAGGAGAAGGTAAAGGAAAACCTCACCGTATTTATGCAGGCGGCAAAAATAAGGGGAGAGGCGCTTGACCACGTACTTTTGTACGGTCCGCCGGGGCTTGGCAAAACCACGCTCGCGCACATTATTTCGAACGAGATGGGTTCCAACATAAGGGTTACTTCCGGCCCGTCGATAGAGAAGGCGGGCGACCTCGCCGCGATACTAACCAACCTCGAGAGCGGCGACGTGCTTTTCATAGACGAGATACACCGATTGAACCATACGGTCGAGGAGATACTTTACCCCGCTATGGAGGACTTTTCGCTCGACTTCATTATAGGGAAAGGGCCTTCCGCAAGGAGCGTGCAGATACCGCTTAAGCCGTTTACGCTTATCGGGGCGACGACGCGCGCGGGTATGCTTTCATCGCCCCTGCGCGACAGGTTCGGCGTGATCTGCAGGCTGGAAATGTATTCGGTGGAAGAACTTGCGGAGATAATACGCCGTTCGGCAACGCTTCTCGGCACGGAAATAATGGAGGACGCGTCGATAGAACTTGCAAAGCGAAGCCGCGGAACGCCGCGTATCGCGAACAGGTTTTTGAAAAGGGTGAGGGATTTTTCGTCCGTGCGCGGACACGAGAAGATAAACCTCGAGACGACGGCGGACGCGCTCGACAGGCTCGAAGTGGACAGCCTCGGACTCGATTCTACGGATAAAAAGTTACTGCTTTCTATGATAGACAAGTTCGACGGGGGACCGGTGGGGCTCGATACGCTCGCCGCGACAATAAACGAGGATTCCAACACGATAGAGGACGTTTACGAACCGTATCTTCTGCAACTCGGGTTTGTTTCGAGAACGCCGAGGGGCAGGGTGTGCCTGCGCAGGGCATACGAACATTTAGGCAAAAAGATGCCGAAAAACAACAAGTATCAAACGTCGATGTTCGACGATGAAATTTGAAGATAACGCGTGATAAAGGCGACTTATTTATAATGCAGACCAAAGATTTTTATTACGAACTGCCGGAAGAACTCATAGCGCAGACGCCCGTTGAACCCCGCGACAGTTCGAGAATGCTGGTATATAACAGGGCGACGGACGAGGTTGAACACAGGGTGTTCCGCGATCTTACCGATTACCTTCGGGAAGGCGACCTCGTGGTGGTGAACGACACGAAAGTGTTGCCCGCCCGCCTGTATTTTTACACCGAACACGGCGGAAAGGTGGAGATACTTCTGCTTAAAAGGCTTAATCTTACGGATTGGGAAGTCCTCGTGAAACCCGGCAAAAAGGCGAGGGAAGGGGTGAAACTTTTCGCCTCGGAAGAACTTTCGCTCGAGATACTCTCGAGGACGGACGAGGGAAACCGCATAGTCAGGTTTTATTTCAACGGGGTTTTCGAGGATATAATTTCCCGCATAGGAGAGATGCCCCTGCCGCCGTATATCCACGAGAAGTTGAAGGATAAGGACAGGTATCAGACGGTGTATTGCAAGGTGGAAGGTTCCGCCGCGGCGCCGACCGCCGGATTGCACTTCACGCCCGAACTTATAGAAAAACTTAAGAAAAAAGGCGTGGAGTTCGCGGAAGTTTTACTGCACGTCGGGCTCGGAACGTTCCGCCCCGTCAAGGCGGAGGACGTTACAAAGCACGTGATGCACACCGAATTTTATGCGATAAACGCGGCTAATGCCGAAAAGATAAACCGCGCGAAACGCGAGGGCAGGAGAGTTATCGCCGTGGGCACGACGAGCGTCCGCACGCTGGAAACGGTCGCCGACGAGAACGGCTTCGTGCGGGAGTGTTCGGGTGAAACGAATATATTCATTTACCCGCCGTATAAATTCAGGTGCGTGGACGCATTGATAACCAACTTTCACCTGCCGGAATCCACCCTCGTTATGCTGGTGGCGGCATTCGCTTCGCGGGAGAAGATACTTGAACTTTACGACCTTGCGGTGAGGGAAAAGTACCGCTTTTTCAGTTTCGGCGATTGTATGCTGATTCTGTGATAATGCGTGATAAAGGCGGCTTTTGCCGTTTTTTACAGGAATAAATTATGGAAAAATTTTCTTTTGAAGTTATAAAGCAGGACGGGGATAGCGGCGCCCGCGCGGGAATTTTCCACACGCCGCACGGCGATATTGAAACGCCCGTGTATATGCCCGTTGGCACGCAGGCTACGGTCAAGGGGATACTTTCCAAAGACCTGAAGGAGATAGGCGCGCAGATAATTCTTTCAAACACCTATCATCTGTATATACGCCCCGGCGACGACCTTGTGAAAAGGGCGGGGGGATTGCATAAATTCATGAATTGGGACAGGCCCATTCTCACCGACAGCGGCGGGTTTCAGGTGTTTTCGCTTGCGGAACTCAACGATATTTCGGCAGAGGGGGTGAAGTTTCGCTCGCACGTGGACGGCAGTTATCATATGATAACGCCCGAAAAGGCTATGGATATAGAGCATAACCTCGGCGGGGACATAATAATGGCGTTCGACCAGTGCAGCGAATACGGCGCCACGTACGAGCAGTCTCGCGGGGCGATGTATCGCACCCTTTCCTGGCTTGACAGGTGTTATAAAGTCCACGATAACGAAGATCAGGCGCTGTTTCCTATAGTGCAGGGCAACGTTTTCAAAGACCTGCGCGCGGAGAGCCTTAAAGAATCGAAAAACTATGCGAAGTACGGCATTGCTATAGGCGGGCTTTCCGTCGGAGAGCCGAAGGAAATAATGTACGACGTGATGGATTCAATGCTGCCGTATTATCCCGAAAATATGCCGAGGTATCTTATGGGCGTAGGCAGCCCCGATTGCATAATAGAGGGAGTTATGCGGGGGATAGATATGTTCGATTGCGTTCTCGCTACCCGCATCGCGCGTAACGGCACGGCGCTCACTTCCCGCGGGAGAGTGGTGGTCAGGAACGGAAAGTACCGGGAGGACTTCACTACCCTCGATCCGGAATGCGATTGCTATTGCTGCCGCAATTACACCAAGGCGTATTTAAGGCATATGGTGAACGTGAACGAGATGACCGGCGCGATGCTGCTTTCCATGCACAACACTTATTTTATGCTTAAACTCGCCGGGAATTTGAGAAACGCGATAATAGGCGGTTATCTGCGGGATTTCGCCAAAGATTTTTACGAAAAGTACGGAAACGATAAAAATTTCTGATGATCGGTTTGCCTTTATTTCGGGCAAACTACCGAAAATCGCTTGCAAAAATCGGGCAAAAAATATATTATATTAGTATTGAATAAAAATACGATTCCGCACAAACGTATTTTTTGCGGAAAAACGGAGGACTTATTATGTTGTTTAATTTATTGAGCGAAGCGTCAAACACCCCGAGCGGCGGCGGCAATTACACGATGTGGATATTACTCGGCGTTCTCGTGGTGATACTCGGCGTTATGATGTTCACTTCCAGCCGCGCCAACAAAAAGAGGCAGAAAGAGGCCGAAGAGAAACTCAACGGCCTGCGCGTGGGCGACAGGGTCAAGACCATAGGCGGCATTTGCGGCATAGTGGTGGAGATCGATAACGACGAGAACACGTTCGTTCTCGAAACGGGCATGGAGAACAGCGGTAACTTCATTAAGTTCGATAAGGTCGCGGTGTACCAGTCGTCTCACCCGGAAGACGTTTCCGTTGCGGAACCCGCCGAGCCTGCCGAAGTTTCGGCAGAGGAAAACGCCGATGCGGCAGAGGCGGCGGAAGATGTTTCCGAAACCGCCGAATCTGCGGAAACCGCCGATAACGCGGAAGAAACGCAGGAATAAGGAAAAGTTAAAGGTTTTTAAGGCGGCGCGGCGAAAGTGATTTTCGCCGCGCCGCTGTTTTTTTGCGGCTTCTCTTTTTCGAAAACTTTTCGGGAGCCTTTTCATTCTTCACTCTTCACTCTTCATTCTTCATTCTTCGTTCTTCATTCTTCATTCCGTCATCTCGACTAAGCGACAGCGCGCGGAGAGATCCGGCTGTTCATTGATAGAGTGAAGTTCGCCTGCGGCGAGTGAAGTACCTTCGGTGTGAAGTTCGGCGTTGCCGAGTGAACTGTCATTCTGAATGTAGCGAAGCGGAATGAAGAATCTCTGTGTTTTAACGGGGATTCTTTTTTTCTTGCCCAATACCGTCATCTCGACCAAGCGACAGCGCGCGGAGAGATCCGGCTGTTCATTGATAGAGTGAAGTTCGCCTGCGGCGAGTGAAGTACCTTCGGTGTGAAGTTCGGCGTTGCCGAGTGAACTGTCATTCTGAATG
>JAFTDZ010000157.1 GCA_017453885.1 Clostridia bacterium | reverse complement strand
GCAGGACAAAATATGAAAAATTTGAAGAATCCGCGTAAAATTGCTTGACATTATATAATTATTTTATTAAAATATTTAAGCATTTTAATGTGATAAAGTTTACTCAAGGAAACAATTTTCGGATGTAGCCCCTTCGGATGCCGTTTTCTTTTGTATAAACGAAACGAGAAAAGGAGTAATTCAATGAAAACATATATGGCTAACGCCAAAGATGTGGAAAGAAAGTGGTATGTTGTTGACGCAACGGGTATGCCTCTCGGCCGTCTCGCGTCGCAGGTTGCCGCAGTTCTTCGCGGAAAACACAAACCCACCTTCACGCCCAACGTTGACACGGGCGATCACGTTATAGTAATAAATACCGACAAAGCAATTCTCACGGGTAAAAAACTCGATAAAAAGTTCTATACCTATCACACAGGTTATATCGGCGGGCTCAAGCAGATATCTTATAGAACGATGATGGCTGAAAAGAGCGATCTTGCCGTTTACGAAGCGGTGAAGGGAATGCTTCCCAAAAACAGCCTCGGCAGAACGATGATAAAGAAACTGCGCGTATATAAAGGCGCCGAGCATAACCATGCGGCCCAGAAGCCCGAAGAACTCAAATTTTAAGGAGAGGTAAGGAAGAATGGCTAAAATTTCGTCTAAAAAGAAAACTCAATTCTGGGGTACCGGCAGAAGGAAAAAGGCCGTTGCCAGAGTAAGGCTCATTCCCGGCGGCGCCGGAACTATCGTTATTAACGACAGATCTATCGACGAGTATTGTGACCTCGAAACGATGAAACTCGTTATTCGTCAACCTCTCGTGCTTACCGGCACCGAAGCGAAGTATGACGTTTTCGTAAACGTTGACGGCGGCGGTTTTACCGGTCAGGCGGGCGCTATACGCCACGGCATAGCGAGGGCGCTTGCCGAAGCCGAACCCGAACTTCATTCCGCTCTCAAGAAAGAAGGGTATCTTACCCGCGATCCGAGAATGAAGGAAAGAAAGAAGTACGGCTTGAAGAAGGCTCGTCGCGCGCCGCAGTTCTCAAAGAGATAATTTCATTTGCAATAATAAAACCGTTGCGATTATTCGTAACGGTTTTTTAAACGGCATCGGAGCCTGAAAACGCTTTCACGCATAATAACCTTATACGCATCGAAAGAGGATAGGTCGTCACTTAAACGGACGGAATATCGCTCGGAAAACCTTAACGAAAAATCGATAAAACACAGACAATGCCCGCTACGAGAAAAACTCGGCGGGCATCATCTGTTTATGAAAAAATAACAACGAGGGTGATCTTTGTGAGAAAAAGGGGACTAATCCTGTTTGCTGGGCAGGCATTGTATCACCGTGGCGTTTCCGGAAACGGTGAATTTCCCTTCCGCGGTAAACGGCAGGAAGAAGTAGTCGCCGCGCTTTATTTCGCGCGAATACCCGTCGCCTTCTACCGTCGCGCTGCCTTCGAGGCAGATATAAACGCACGGGCCGTAATCGAGCGCGAACGAGCCGCCCTTTACCGTGTGGCGCACTTCGGCAAAGCAGGGCGTATCCGAATACCCTATAAGTTCTTCCTTTTTATAAGAGGGAGTATCGACGAGGACGGTAGGCGTCACCTTGGCGAACGCCCTTGCCGCGTCGCCGTAAATATCGTAATTTATCGCGTCCAGAGCGACGGATTTTTCAAGGCCGATATATTCTTCCTCGTAGGAAATATGGTAGTCGTTGCACCATCTTTCCGGCTGAATGGTGAAGTCGGTGGGTTCCTGCACTTCTATTATCGTGCAACCCGCGCCTATCGCGTGGATAAGCCCTGCTTTTATCAGCCAAACGTCGCCGGTTTTAACTTCCACGCCCTGCAGAAGTTCGCCCATAATATCCTTTTCCGTTTCGCTCCTCTCTTCAAGCGCGGATAATTCTTCCTTGGTTATCTTGTTTTTGAAGCCGAAATAAAGTTTTGCGTTCGGGCGGGTAGCCACCACAAGCCAGGCTTCCGTCTTGCCGTATTCGCTGTTGAAATATTTGCGTGAAAATTCCTTCGTCGGGTGTACCTGAAAGGGAAGGCGCACGGCGCTGTCGAGAAACTTTACGAGGCAATCGTACTTCCTTCCGCCGAGCAGTTCTTCGGGGTGAGCGTTAAGCAGGTCGTCGAAGAAAATATCCGTGCCCTTTATTACGGAAACGCCGTCGCGCGGGCCGAAATATCTCGGGTTTATCGCCTTTACTTTGCTCGCCACCCATTCTTCGGGGAACATATTATCGGTGCCGTCGTCATACCCGTCGTTAAAAATTTCTTTATAAGGCTTTCCGCCCTTGTATATGCGGTAAACCCTGTTTCTCTCGAAAAACAGCGGCTGTTTTATCAACTTTTCTATATCCATTTTTCTGCTCCTTACGATTTGAGATCGGATCGAATATATTATAATATTTCCGCGCGGATTTTGCAAGGGATTTTTCCTTGCGGAAAGCCGACTTTTATTTTATTTTTCGCGGGGGAAGTTTTTCGGCGGTGAGCGGAATGGATCTCTTCGCCGTCTTTTCGGTTTTCGCGCCCGCGTTTATAACTATCGTAACGTTTGCGGAAACGGGCGTTAATTCGCGTTTTACGCGGGATACTTCCGAAACGCCGCCGGGTATTCCGTCCGTTTCTCCGTTATTTTCCGCGGGCGTTGCTTTCGCGGAAGAAGTTTCTTCCGAAGTGGTTTCTTCCGCGGAAATTTCATCTGCGGGCGCTTCCGCCGCTTCCGGAAGGTTCGGGTTTTCCTCGCCCTTTTTCGGTATCTTCACACGCTTTACCAAGGAATACATTATCGGTATCAAAAGAAGGGTGACGAGCGTTGCGAGGGTGAGCCCGCCTATCACCACTACGCCGAGCGGTTGCATAAGTTCGGAACCTTTGCCTATGCCGAGCGCGAGCGGAACGAGCGCCAGAACGGTGGTGAGCGTGGTCATCCATATGGCGCGCATTCGCGATTTACTGCCTTCTATAAGCGCGGTATATCTGTCCATACCGGCCGCCTCGAATTGCCCGATGCGGTCTATCATAACTATCGCGTCGTTCACCACAACGCCCATAAGCATTATTATTCCCACGAAGGAAACCACGTTGAGAGAGATGCCCGTAAGCACCAGCGCGAGGAACCCGCCCGTGAACGAGAAGGGAATGGCGAATATGACTATGAATGGTTTGGCGAGGGATTCGAACTGGCACGCCATCACCGCGAAGAGCAGCAGGAAAGAGGCTATCATCGCCGCGATAAGCCCGTCGAAAACCTCGGTTAAATAGTGATTTACGCCGCTTTCCTGAAATTCATAGCCGTCGTAAGAGGAGAGGACTTCGGCTATGATATCGGTAAATATCTTGCTTGCCGAACCCGAATCGATGCCGGAAACTTCCGCCGAAAGGGTAACGAGGTCTTTGCCGCCTTCCTTCTTTATTATCGTGGGGGAATAGTGGGAGGAAACGGTAGCCACGTCGCCCACGGTCACGGCGGTGTTTCCGTTCAGCCCGATAACGCAGCCGGTTATGCCGGAATAGTATTCTTCCACGGTGCCTTCCCTGAACCTGACGGTAACGTTGAGCGTTTCGCCGTCTATCTCCGCGGAGCAGGCGGTATAACCCGCTATGCCGGCGCGAAGCGTTCCCACGGCAACGGAGTAGTCCACGCCGAGTTCGAGGCACTTCGCTTTGTCTATTTTTATAACATATTCGAGCATTTCGTCGGAAAGGTTGTCGGTGACTTGTTTGAAACGCTGATCTTCCGCAAGCGTTTTCTCGCGGACGGTCTGCGCTATTTCTTTCAGGGTTTCCACGTTGTCGCCCGTTATCGTAGCGCTTATGGTGGCGAACCCGCCGAGCCCGCTCATAAGAGAGGCGAGTACGCCGTCAACTTCGGTCACGCTCGCGGTGAGGGAACGGTTTTCGGATATTTCGCGCACCTTTTCCAGAACGTTTTTCGTTTTTTCTCCGTCGTCCTCAAGCAGTATCCTTATTACGCCCGAATTAGACGAGGAGAGCAGACCGTTGGAGCCGACTGAAGCGGATATGTATTTTATTTCGGGCACGGCGGCGAAAATATCGTCGTAAACGGCGCGCGTCTGTTCTTCGCAGTAGGCGAGATTGTCCGACGCGTCGAAACTGATCTTGACCTCTATCGTTCGCTGGTCAACCGACGGAAGAAATTCCGTTCCCGTAACGAACACCAGCCCCACGCTCGATACGAACACGGCGAGCGCGACGAGAAGAACAAGCCTCCTGTGTCTCAGCGCGAGGTTGAGAAAAGATTCGTAAAACCGCATAAGCCCCGGCATAATGCGTGGCTCGCGCGGGTGTTTTTTATCCTTTTTAACCTTGTCGGCGGGGGATTTTTCTTCGCCGGAAATTTTTTCTTTTATGCGTTTAACGCGTGATTCAAGGGCTTTTCCGGCAAGCATCACCTTGTCGCCGTAAACGGCGCAGTACAGCGTGGGTATCACCGTGACCGCCACGATGAGCGAGAAGGTCAGCGAGAATATCACCGCGTAAGAAAGATCGGAAAAGATCATATTCGAAAGCCCCTTGGTGAACAGAATGGGGAAGAACACGCAGACGGAAGTGAGCGTAGAGGCGATCAGCGAACCCGCCACGAGTTTCGTCCCGTCCACCGCGGCGGTAACGGCGTTTTTGCCTTTATCCCGCTCGAAACTTATGCTCTCTATAACCACTATGCTGTTATCTACGAGCATACCTATTCCTACCGCAAGTCCGCCGAGAGAAACCATATTGAGCGTTATACCCATAAAGTACAGGCAAGTCAAAGCGCACAGTACGGAAAGGGGCATGGTGACCGCTATGATAAGCGAAGTGCGGACTTTCCGCAAGAATAAGTAAATAACGATTATCGCAAGCGCCCCGCCTATCAGCATGGACGAGAGAACGTTGGATATACTGTCGTTTATGAATTGAGATTGATCGTCTAAAAGAACGGCGACGGATCTTGCGGAAAAACCGTTCACCGCCTCTTTTACGGCTTCGGATATTGCAGTAGTATTGGCGCCGGAGATCCCGTACACCTGAAGGGTGACGGAAGGATAAGAATTGAGATAGGCTTTGGAAGAATAGTCGCTTACTCTTTTCACTTCCGCCACTTCGCCTATCAAAAGAGTGAGAGAAGTTTTGCCGTCGGCGTCGTACTTCAGGTCGGAAAGGTCCGCGTTTTTCACGATCTCCACGAGTTCGGAGTTCACCGTTATCGGGAGCGACACGCCGAAAATTTTCAGAAGTTCCACTACTTCGTCCGCGGTAAGGTCGTCGATCTCAAGTTCTCCCGTTATCTCGTTCACGTGTTCGCGCTCTCTTAAAAGGGCTATGGCGTCGTCCGTCGAATTCCAGAATTCCTCGGTCAGATATTTATCAAAAACCGCCTGAATCTCGCTTAAAACGCTATTCGGCAGGTCGAGCAGAGCCTCGTTCTCCTCAAGGAGATCTTTAAGTTTAACAACCGACGAAGAAAGTTCTTCCGCGCCGAGAGAATCGAAAAAAGAAGTGAGAGCGTCAAATGGAATGGCGGCGATCACTTCTTCGGCCGCGGGCAGGTTCGCATCCTTCACCGCAACGGAAAGTTCCTTCAACTCGTCGCGGTAGGCGGCTATATCGTCCGCCGGAACGCCGCGCAGTATCTCCGCTATTCTTTTCGCCGCGGTCAGCGCAAGGACGGTCTTTCGCTCGAGCGGCAGGCTTATGGGTACGTTTTCTATTTCTTCCACGGTTTTCGCGAAAGATTCGTTTCTGAAAGCCACCTTCTTTCCGTCCTGCTCGAGAGTTCCGAGAGGAATGTCGAGTTTGGAATCGGTCGAAAGCGCCTGCACAATCAAAAGGGTGGTTATTTCCAAACCGTTCACGGGGGTTATCACTATCTGTTCGGTCGGCGCGCCGGTCACCGCCACGGAACCGACGTTTTCCACCGCCAGCAACTTTTTGCGGAGTTCTTCCGCGTCGGCGTAACTTTGCTTTACGTCGGTCACGTTATATACCGAAACCGTGGCTACCGCCATTCCGTTGAAATCGAGTTGAGTGAAGACGGGATCGTAACACGCGTCCGGAAATTGCACGAGCGCAAACTTGTCCTTTATCTCGTCTTTTTTTCTGTCAACGTCAACTCCGTAATCGAAAAGCACCGTGGTTATAGAGGCGTTTTCTATGCAGTATGAAGAAACCGTTTTAACGTTGCTCAACGTTTTAACGGAGTTTTCAACGAGCGGACGTACTGCCTCGTCGCACGTTTCGGCGCTCGCCCCGGGGTACGCCACCGTAATGCCGAGCGCGGGGAAGGCTATATCCGGCAACAGGTTGGTAGCCATCTGCGTTGTCGAAAACACGCCGAGCGCAAGCATTACCACCGCCACCGTGCAGACCGCAACAGGCCGTAAAAATATCTTTTTAAGGAAGTTCAAATCAATTCTCCTATCGCAAGTACCGCCGCGCGAAACAATATGAACAGTAATACACTTAACTTCTTTGTAATGTTTTTCATTATTTTTCCCTCCATCATAATAAACTTAGGTCTCTTTTGTCCATTTTGCATACAAATATATTCCGGTATATGATTCGTATGGTTTATATTTGTCGCGATTGATTACTATTTCTTTAGGCGCAATATCTTCATCAAAATCCCATTTCTCTGTACACCCCATATCCTTATACCACCCACCAAACAAGTAGCCATCTCTTACAGGATCGGGCGGAATAAATTGTATTTGCTCCTCGTTATACGTGTCCACCCAATAATAATTGTCGTTCGGAGCATTATCATAATTATAAAGATATGATACATTAGCAACATAAAAGATATTAAAATTTTTTTTTAACATAGCTTCTTTTGTTTTAAATAAGTTGTACCCAAAAACTTCCTTACCAGATCTTATCATATTCCCAGGATATATACTATAATTATCATATATATTATTCCAATAAATAGATGTAATTCTATTTGCGTTACTGACACATTGTCCTAAATTTTCTCTTTGAATCGTTGGAAAATAAAACTTTTTTACATTTAAGCAGTCAATATCACCAATATAACTATGACCTGTCGGTATCCATTTTTTATAGCCTAACCCATATATTTCATTTCCATCTAATTCATTCGGATAAACTAAATATTGTTGTTCTAGTCCGCTCTCCGTCAAACCGGTTATATACGCTTTTGATTCTCCGTTTTGAGTAACTACACTATATTTATAATATCCCGATTCATATTCTTGAACGTCCGTCTTAAAACATGACGATAACAACGGCACAAATAACACAAACAGCATCAATATAATTATGCTTCTCTTATATTTCATAATCGTTTTTCCCCCTTATTATTTTAAACATATCTACCGACATTACCGCCCACATATTGGGCTTGATTCCACGTATGAGTCGTGGCGAATATCCACCAGCCCGTTTGCCATGTTACGACTTGCAAACCATTTCCTGTTCCTGTTTCCCCATTTGCCGTGTCGTTTTATTACATTATAATATAAAACCGTTAAATCAGTATTAAAAATTTGAAAAAATTCGGTTAAAACGCAAAAATTTTTTTCTCTGGGTTTCCGCGACGGTCTCTTTTATCGGAAACAGTTCCCGTCGTCGTTAAAGTCGGGCGGTATTTTATCGTTTCGCAGTAAGCCGTAAGGAGCGAGGCGACGGAACAGCGTATCGTTACGGCAAAGCCGTCGATCGCGTTACCGGCGACCTGCTGCTCAGCCGAGCAAACGAAGTTTGCGAACGCCACGGAGCGCAGCGGAGTATTACGAATCAGCGAATAAAGCAGGGCTCCCGCAAATATTTTGCAAAGCAAAATATTTGCGGGAAAGAGGAGAAACATACGCAAAAGCAAACGGGCAGTCAAAAAGACTACCCGTTGCAAAATACGTCGTGCATCGACGTGGAGCTACTGGCCGGACTTGAACCGGCGACCTGCTGATTACGAATCAGCTGCTCTACCGACTGAGCCACAGTAGCGTGAATTATTCAGTTAAGCACTTTGGCGAAGGAGGTAAACATAAGGAGCAAGTAAACTTGCGACGGAATAGCGATTGCTACGCTTTGCGTCAATCGCGTCCTGAGCCACAGTAGCGTGAATTATTCAGTTAAGCACTTTGGCGAAGG
>JAFTDZ010000156.1 GCA_017453885.1 Clostridia bacterium | reverse complement strand
TGCGGTTTTCCGCAAAAGCAAAATTTTCGTCTTTTATGTCGAAATTTGCAAGTTCGTGTCGTATATATCATTATATAATATACGCGCGTAAATAAAAGCGTTTTGCCGTAAATGTTTTCGCCTTATTTCGCCTTAATTGCTTAATAAAAGCGAAATCAACCCGAAATTCGCGGCAATTACGCACATCCTGTAACATATAATAAACTGTAAACCAAAATGCGAAAAGCACCACGTTACATCACGGAGGCATGTATGAAGTTCTTTCACAAGGCAATTAAAAAAGGGTTCACTCTTGTTGAACTCGTTATTGTCATTGCGGTAATCGCCGTTCTTGCCGCCGTTTTAATTCCCGTTTTCAGTAACGTTATAAAGGACGCGAAGATCTCCAAAACTAAGGCAAATCTTAACACGTGTTCCAACACCCTTATAATGTACGCGCAGTATAACGATATCGATTATTATACTCCGCAAAATATTAAGGAATTTCTTTTAGCCGAAGGCATTGATATTAACGAGCCTGTTTTAGACGGCTATTCTATTTGGTATAATCAACGTAATTTCAACTTAATGTTGATAAAAAATGACGAACTTGCCGATTACGTGAACGGCAGTTCTGTTTCCGCATATCATAACGGCGCCGTAGTGGCGTATGCGGAAGAAGTCGGCGCGTCTTCCGCGCTCGATAATCTTCCCCGCCGTATCGAGGCGATAACCCCTAATGAAGATCTTCTTCTTATGGCTACCGATAAGGAAAATATCGGGCTTATAGGGCTTATAGATAGTCTTTATACTCTCGGTGATTCGGGCGAAATGTCCAATATGTACACCAAACTTAATAACACGTTGCAAAATATGCGTGATTATTCTCTGCTTAATACGTCGGGGGATAGTTTCACTGACTATTATAATTCATATACGTTTAGCGATGGATCTAAACGTAATTTTTCTGTTGCTTGGCTTAATAACGAGGGCGACTGGGTAGTTTGTGCGCCGACATTATCCGATGTTAATACTCCTTATGGTGAAGATGAAAGTACCTATTTCATTAAAAAAACTATAATTTCGCCGAATATTGGCGATTCTGTTGCATCTGCAGCCGATCTTGGAGCGGCAAGTTCTGTTTATGGTAATATAAAGGTTGACGGCAGAGAGGTAGATGGCGGAAAACTTTTGATAGATTGCACCACCGAGATAGCCGCGGCAAAGTACGAGATCAAGTTTGAAAATTCTTTCTACGAAAATATAGTCGAATCCGGCGCAAATATCGTCGTTTCCGGCAAAATAGATCTTTCAACGGGTTCATCATCTTATTCTAGTGCGTCGAATGTTTCTGTTGCAAATACTGCAACCGGTATAGCAGGTCAGATATCTACGGCAGTGAATAACGGTACCGGTCAGGTTTCTACAACAACAAGCGGAACGAGATTTGTTCGTGATACAATGACGAGTACAGAGTATAAAGCGTGGACGAGTGAAAAAATCTATTATACTGATAAAGATGGAAATAACGTTGAGACGTCTCTTATCAATGTAAGTAATGCGACCGTTGTTTCCGAAAGCGAAGGTAGTACTCCAGCAACCTATAAAGTATCTGTAACGCAACCTAACGGGCAAGTTAAATATGTAGAAGTGGATGATTCGTATTTTAATACACCGATTTACACTTATACGGATAGCGAGGGACAAAAACAGATATCGGTTCCTTACAAATATAACGTTCCGAGAATTGTTTTAAGCGTTAAAGCGCTTATGTCAAAAGAAGGCGTTGAAAACAAGGACGATATTTATGAACTTAACGTTTCGCAGGAAACGTTTAACGGTGTTACCTCTACAACTATTTATATGCGTTATAAAAAAGGCGATATAATAGTAGGTAAAACTTATCGCCTCGGTGTAGGTTATATTTCATCCTTTGACCATTATTATTCTTATTATAATGATACTGTTGATTACTCGAAAGGTGGTTTTTACGAGAACTTTGTCCCGAAATATAATAAATTGAGTGGTGAAGAGGCTGTTTCATCTGCATCGGCAGGGGATATAGGTATAAAACTTCCTTCGGATGTCGATTCTTTGCAAGCATATAAAAAAGATGATGAGACGGGTAAACGTAATTTTACTATAGAAGTTTATTATAATAACGGTACTTCGTATTATAAACATAATAAATCCGAGTTAGGTAACGAGTATATTACTGAATTGAATACCGTATGGAATAATGAAGAAAACACCCTTGTATTATCTAATTCCACATGGAGTGAGGACACAAAAAACAAAATTATATACGGTAACTTCGGTACGTTCGATAAAATAGGCGAATTAGTTGATGGAAACGCAACTGATATTCCGTTATATTATAGTTTTGTAAATAAGGTAAAAATAAACAGGATAATTATCAAGGATAGTAGTGGTAATATACTTATTGCCAAATATCCCGATTAAGTCAATAACCTTTCAAGGTTAAAATAAATCTTATACAAAAAAAGGAGACAAAACAACTATGAAAAAGAAGATCACTTCGCTTTTAGTGATAGTGGCGTTGGCTCTCGGTACTTTGGCGCTCGCGGGCTGCAGTTGGTTCGAGGCGAACACCATTTCGTTCGTTAACCCGCCCGCTACCACTTATATTTTAGGCGAAACCGCTAACCTCGAATTTACTATCGAAGTAAACGGTGTAAATTACGAGTATAGCAAGAATGCAGAACTTATTACCGTAGAAAACTTTTCAACGAGTTCTGTTGGCACGAAAACAGCAACCGTAACATACGATAATAAGTTCAAACTTCAGTTTACTTACACCGTTCTTGACGGAAGATATGCCGGCGGTTCAGGTACTGAAACCGATCCTTATCTCGTTTCCACTCGTGAACAGTTCCAGAACTTACTTGATGAAACTTCTTTCAAGTACTATAAATTGACGAGAAGTATTGATTTTGCGGGCTTTGCTTTAAGGCAGGCTAATGCCGGTACGGGTAAGTCGGATAAAAGAGATGATAACGATACAAACTATCAAAACAGAGTTTGGACCGGTTATATCGATGGTTCCGGGTATGCCCTTCTCCATATTGGTAAGGTATTTACGTCGAAAGGCGAACCGCAAGATAAATATGGTGAATTGTTTGGCAATATCGGTTCTAAAACAGGTTCTTTCGTTATGAAGAACATAACGATTGACTACGCATCGACGGGCGATTCCGCTTGTAACGGTCTTGCTTACGGTAACGGTAAAGACGCTACGATACTTTTTGAAAATGTTAAATTCACCGGTTACATTGATGCCTCGTCTTCTTCGAGTACTGTTGTTTCTGCGGCTCTCAACTATGCGGGCAGAAATAAAATCGATGGAAAAACTCAAGCATTCAAATCTGTTACCTTCAGGAACTGTGAAAATAGTGTAAATATTCTTAACAGTTACAATGCTAACTACGTTGCCGGTTACTTTGCTGGAAATAATGGTATATACGATAGCACGGTAAGTTTTGAAAATTGTACTTTTGATGGTATTATAGAAGGTGCTGTTTCTTATCAAGGCGCATTTGCGGTACAGGATAAGAATGCGGATGGTAAAACGACCTTTAAGACATCTTTTGCTAATCAATTTACGTTTTCTAATTGTAGAATATTAGAAAATGCAAAATTGTATGTATCTACAAATGGTGTATCAAATACCGGTGCGATACGTATTGTTGGTTATGATGGAACTAGTGTTACAGGTGTAACTGCTGTTAAGGCGGATTTTGTAGATTCAACGACTTTGCAGAGCCTCACGGTTAGCGCGCCTACATCGACTACAAAAGTAACTACAGTAATAAATGTTTCCGGTGTAGAATATCATCACCTTAAAATATTTGTTTGTGGTTCGATGAAACACGACGATCGCGAAGGAAAACCGAGTGGTACGTTCCGTTTCTTACACCCCACGCCTGAAAAAGGAACTGATGGTAGTTATCAACTCTATAAAATTAAATATGTGGCGGGCGAAGTACCTTCTAACGCAAATGCTCTTGAAAAAGGGTTCGCAAATAGCAGATTTAATGTTGTTGAAGATACCGCTAATTATTACGGTGAAGGTACTTGTACCGGCGTCGATATGTCTAATTGTACGGTAATTGTAGTTGCTTACGATAATACAGGAAGAGCAATTGCAATAGGCAGATATAAAGGTAATGGTAGTGCTGCTAAACCTAACGTAAATTTGAATTAAATATTATATCGGCGGGGTGAATACTCCGCCGAATAAACCTAAAATAAGGAGACAAAATAATGAAAAAGACGCTTAAAAAAGGGTTTACCCTTGTGGAACTCGTAATAGTTATAGCGGTTATCGCTATTCTTTCCGCAGTGCTTATTCCTACCTTCGGTAATGTTATTTCCAACGCCAAGAAGAGTGCCGCTCAATCCGAAGCGAGCAATGCTATATCTCAATATGTAACCAATCAAGCATCTGCCGGTGCCGATACTAATATTGCTGACGGATATGTTATCGTTCTAAAATCCAGATATGACGTCATAAGTGCATCTGATGTTGATGATGGTTGGAAAGATGAAATAGATTATGTTTTTGTTTGTACGAATGGTGCGGTTGATACCAATACAACTGTAAATTATAATTCAATTTCAAGCGATGTTTATGATTTGGAGTATGCGGATTCTGCAGCCACTGTTGGTACAGGGGAAACTGCTACTGGAACGATTTACCTTGACGGCACTACTTTAACATATTCCGGTGTTTATTTGCTTGATTATAAGATTGATAGTGGAAAAGTTAGCGCAAAGGTAATTTTACTTGCTAAAAAGTAATTAAACTTAAAGCAAACGATTGTTACTCTACCGCAATTTGGTAACAATAGTCCCGGCGCGGCGCATGTATTGGCGCCGCGCCTGATTCTATAAATAGGATTTTTTTCTACCGGAGAATAAATGGCTGTTCTTCCCGTATCCGTCAAGGGCTTATCGCTCGGCGGCAACAGACAACTTAATCTTATAATCGGCTTCGATACGCTCAATTTCAACCTTAAAATAATGCGCGTTATCGGGCGAGACGTTTCTTCCGTAAAGGTGGATTTTATTCCCGTGCCCGAAGAACATTTCGTAAAGGGCGAATGGAACGAGATTATAACCCTCGGCATATCCGATTATATTAAACGGCAGAATTTCGATAAATCGTTTGCCGTTCATCTTGTTTTGCCTGACCGCGTTGTGGCAACCGACGTTATCATCGTGCCCACGCTTGCCAAAAGCAAGATGTTTACCGGCCTCGAAGCGCAGATCAAGGACCTGTACTTCTTTTACAACGATTATAAATTCAACAAAAGCGTGGTGCAGGCGAACAAAACGAACACCACCTTCGAACTTCTTATGGTTTCGAAAACGCTTCTGAACGAAATTTACAAAGCCCTCGGCGAAAGCAAACTTTACATTAAAAATTCCACGTTCGCGGCGAATTCGTCGGTGAACGCGGTGTTTGCCCTTCGCCCCAAAAACAGAAAGCAAAGTTTTATATTTTTAGATATAAAATCCGACCACGCCAACCTTATTGCCGTGTCGAACGGCGTAACGGTGGGCTGGCAACACATACGTTTCGGTTATAACGTTTTTCTTAATGATAAAGTTATGATCGAAAACAATGTGGTTTTCAACGACATAGCGCAGATTGCCGTTATCAACGCCACCGAGCGCGCAAAGAAAAAGAAGATGACCGCCATGGAAGAGGACGAGGACGATTCTTCCGACATTATCGAGGAAAACGCGATAGTGCTTAACGAGATAGACGCCCACCCCGAACAAGTGCAGGGGATAGACAATAAGGAATTAGAGGGCGTTATCGAGGCGGCTATGGACAACGGGTATTCTTTATCGTCCGCCGCAAACGAGGACGCCGCGGCGGATATCGATACCGAGGGGGGCGGGGCAGGTAGCAAGACTCCTGAAACCAAACCTGCCCAGCCTGCTCCCCCTAAAGTGAAGGCGTATCAGAGGAAGTTGAAGAAACTTCCGGCATATATGCAGCGGCCGACGCCCGAAACGCAGGAACTTATCAACGTGGAAAATTTCCGCCTGTTCGTAAAGCACGTTATGCTTATGAAAATGCAGATAGAGCAAGGCGGTATATATTCGGTACCCGCTTACGCGCTCGTCAATATGCCGGGCGATTACGGGTACGTTATCGAGGAAACCAACAAGGAAAACGACGGGTTCGAGTTCCGTTACTTCGATCCCGCAAGGGAAAACAACGTTGAACTGACCGAGCATCTCGACCTTTTCGGCGCGTTGTTTATGGAGCAGTTCAACAAGAACAGCAACGTATGATTTGCGCCGATAATATGCGAAAAAGGGGCTTTACGCTCGTTGAAACCGTAATTTCCATGGCGGTTACGCTCGTGCTTTTATCGATGATAATGAGCCTTATCGTTGCCGTTATAGAGAACACGCGGAAAAACGAACATGAAAACGCCGTTCATAACGATTTGAGCATAACCGAAGCGCAGATACGAAACTGGTATAATTCCTTCGGCGATTTTGAATACGGCGAACGCGTTTACGAATTTTCCGCCGTTGAAAGATCCGAAAACGACGAAGGCGAAACGGTATATCGCGCGGTTGACGGCGGCGACCTTCTCGCCGTTTACAGGGCGGGATCCGCCACGGCGGAAGGAGAGGTTTTGCCCGTCGCCACGCTCGTGTTCGACAGGGATACGAAGATACTTTCCTGCTCGAATAAATACGGCAGGTTCAACCTGAAAAATATAGACGCGGTATCCTTTGAAAAGAAGGACGAGGTGATAAAAGCGTCGGTATATTACGACGGTGAAGCCTTGCCGTTGATACTTCTTCTTTCAAACGAGAGGTTTTAGAATGTCGCCCAAAACACGCAAAAACGACAAAAAAAGAGGATTTTCTCTCGCTGAAACGGTAATAGCGCTATCGCTTATAACCATAGTATTCGGTATGACGGTATCGTCCGTTCTCGTAATTTCTTCCACCTATAAAAAGATGGAAAATCTTCGTTTTTTCGTCAACGAGATAAATAACTATCTGGAGTGTTACAAGATGGGCGGGGCGGAGAAGTTTTCGGACAACGTGAACGCTTATCTTCTTGACGGCGAATTGAAACTTACGCCCGACGGCGCGGCCTCTTACGAGTGCATTGTGTGTTACGACGGGGATTTCAATAAGACGGGCGTGCTGTTTTCAAGCGGTCGCCTTACCGACGAGTATAAGGGAAAGGGCAGGTTTTACGTTCATATTACGATAAACGGAAGTTTTTACGCGCGCGTTTTCGATGACGACGGCGCCGCCGTTTATTCCGCGCCGAAAGAATATTACAGCAGGTACGATCTATGAAAAAACGGGGTTTTTCTGCGAAAAAGAGGGGATTTATCCTCGCATACTCGGTTACGGTGATGACCTTCGTGGTGATGCTTATAACCACGGCGATCGGGTTGTTGCGCTCTACCGTTTCGCTCGGCAACGTTTCGAAGAATAATTTCGTGAGCGATTATACGTTTTCGCAGATGGAAGAATATATACGCAGCGGCGAATATTACAAGGCGGAAGCGGAGACCGCCGGTACCGGTTTTTATATGGAAGTAGTTCAGAATACAGACAATACCGGCGCGGGCATCATAGAGATATTCGTGTATGAAAACGGCCGCGCGCGGCTATATTACAAGAAGAGAAACGAGCGCGTAATAAGTTACGTTTATGGCGAAAAGCCGCCTGAATCGTAGATAAACAAGGCATATGGACGAGTTTATATATATTTATTTCTGTGTTCTTTCCGCGGCGTTCGGTGCGGTTTTCGGCAGTTTTTGCAACGTGCTGATTTACAGGGTGCCGAGGGGTGAAAGCGTTGTTAAAGGCGGTTCGCATTGTACTTCCTGCGGGCAGCCTATAAAGTTTTACGATAATATCCCCGTGGTGTCGTACATCGTACTCCGCGGGAGATGCCGCCATTGCAAGCAGAAATTCACTCCGAGATATTTTATTGTGGAAGTTCTGTGCATGCTTTTGTGGCTCGGCTTTGCTCTTTTGGCGAAACGTTTCGGATACGTCTATTCGATATGTTGCATGGGCGTGTCGCTCTGCGTAGTCGCGGTGGCGTTTACGGATTACGAAAACGGATATATTCCGGACAGATATAACGTGGTTATAGCCGCTTTCGGTGCGTTTTTATGCGTTTACGGCATTTTTGCGGAAACGTATGTTTCGTGGCAATCGAGGCTTTTGGGGCTTGCCTTCTCCGTATTGTTTTACGGGGGCGCGTACGCCGTTTCGAAGTGGATATTCAAGCGTGAGGGAATAGGCTTCGGCGACGTGAAGTTTATGGCGGCTTGCGGGCTTTTTCTCGGGATAAAGGCCGCTTTCGTTGCGACGTTAGCCGCTACGATAACGGCTTCGGCAGTACTGGTTACGCTGTCCGTCAGGAGAGGGGAAAAGAAAAAAGAGTATCCGTTTGCGCCGTTTCTCGGCGCGGGCGTAATAATAGCCGCCTTCGTAGGCGAAATAGCGGCAAACGCATATCTTGCGTTGTTTTAGGAGGAAAAATTGCGAAAGTACAAATATACTGCCGTGAACGTGGAGAAGAAGAAGTTCATAGGTTCGTTCGTGGCGGAAAACGAGGAACATTTAAGGCAGCAACTTGCCCAACAAAACCTTTACCTTATATCTTGCAAGCCCATAAAAAACGAAACGCCGAACCCGTTTTTCAGTTTGTCGGGAAAGATAGAGATAAAGGAACTGACCACATTCTGCCGTCAGTTCGCCATTATGCTTAACGCGGGCATTTCCATACTCGAGAGCCTTAACCAGTTAAAACAGCAGAAATTCACGGGGTATTTCAAATCCCTTTTGTATATCGTTTACGACGACGTGAAGGTCGGCTTGCTCCTCTCGCAGGCTATGGAGAAACACAAGAAGATATTTCCGGAGTTTTTCAGGAGCATGATATACGTGGGCGAAGTTTCGGGCAACCTCGAACAGGTGCTTATTTCCCTTGCGGATTATTACGACAACGAGATAGTTTTGAAAAAGAAGATCAAGGGCGCGCTGTCGTATCCTATAATAATGGGTATAATGCTCGTGGGCGTGGTATCGTTGATGCTGCTGTTTATAGTTCCGAAATTTCAGGACACGCTTTCCAAAATGGAGATCGACGAAAACGAATATAACGTGATAACCAAAGTTATTTTCGTTATGAGCGAGTGGCTTATCGCGAACGGGCTGAAACTCGTTTACACGGTAGTAGGCGTGGTGGCGGTGATCTTTTTCGGTTCCAAAACGGAGAGGGGCAAAGTTATACTCGACACGTTGAAATATAAATTGCCGGTAATAAAAAACGTTCAGATAAATATGGTAGCGAGCAAGTTCGTAAAATCTTTGGGGCTTCTGCTCGCGAGCGGTATGAATATGGCGGACGCGCTCGAAGTGGTGCAACACCTGCTCGGCAACAGATACGCCGAAAAGGAATTCAAAAATATAGTGAACGACGTACGGCAGGGGGCATCTTTGACTTTTGCTATGGACCAGTATAAAATTTTCCCGCAGATACTCGTTCAGATGATCTCCACGGGCGAAAAGACCGGCGGAGTTGAGGAGATACTCGGCAAAACGATGAAGTTTTTCGATTCACAGGTCGAAGATTCCCTGCTCAAAGCGACCGGTATGATACAGCCCGTGATGCTTGCGGTGATGGGGCTTGTAATAGGCGTTATGTTTATAGCGATATATTCCCCGATGCTCACCATAATGCAGAAAAATTACGCGTAAGTTACGTTACCTGAAGAATTCAACCAAGAAAATTTTGGAGCGGTAAATGGACATAAATTACGAGATAGTTCAATACTATATTTACAAAAAAATAATAAAGAAGAAACTTCGCGATACCGTTTTGGAAGATTGCAAGCGCCTGAATATGACGGTGGAAAAGTATATGCAGGTCAAAAATTACGCCACCGAAGTGCAGGCTTTGCCGGCGCTCGGCGAGTTTTATAACCTCGCTTACGCCGAAGTGGATATGTTTGACGTGGACGACGACCTCGCGGATAAATTCAACCTTAATTTTCTCAAAAAGATAAAAATCGTTCCGCTTTTCAAAACCGACGCGGGCGTTTTACTCGTAGCGGTCGGTCGGCCGCTCGACTTCAACGCCGTTTCCATGATCTCCACCATTTATACGGGGCAGGTGGAATACGTTCTCGTTCCGCCCACGCAGATAGACGTTCTGCTCGATTCCATTCTCGCCGTGCGCTCCACCACGAACGCCCTTCAGACCTTGCAGACCGAAAGCGACAAACAACTTCTGCGCGACGCGAGCGCCACAGACAATTCCAACTCCATATCTAATATAGACGATATAATAAACGCTCCGTCGGTCAGGCTTGTGGATTCCATCATAAAAGAGGCTATACCTTTCAGGGCGAGCGATATTCATATAGAGCCTTACGAAAAAATAGTAAAAGTGCGTTACCGCATAGACGGCGATCTTCAGGAGAGGGCGGATTTCCCCATAGAATCGTATCCCGCGATATGCGCAAGGCTTAAAATACTTTCCGGCCTCAACATAGCGGAACGGAGAATCCCGCAGGACGGGCGTATAAATCTGAGCATAAACGGAACGGAATACGATTTCCGCGTGTCGTCGCTACCTACCGTTTACGGGGAAAAATTCGTTATCCGTATTCTCGATAAAACTTCTTTCCGTTTTACCCGTCAGGAACTCGGTTTTACTGCCGCCGAGAATGAAATTATCGATAAAATTCTTGCCCACCCGCACGGAATAATACTTCTTACCGGCCCCACGGGTTGCGGAAAATCGACCACGCTTTATTCTTTTCTTAAGGAAAAAAACACTCCGCAGGTCAATATTATTACGGTAGAAGATCCTGTCGAATATACCCTGCACGGCGTAAATCAGGTACAGGTCAACACCAAGGCGAATATGACCTTTGCGTCCGCTTTGAGAAGTATTCTTCGTCAGGACCCGGACGTTATAATGATAGGCGAAATTCGTGACGAAGAAACCGCCGAAATAGCGATAAGGGCCGCTATAACGGGGCACCTTGTGTTCAGCACTCTTCACACGAACGACGCGCCGGGCGCGGTCACCCGCCTTGTGGATATGGGGGTGAGCAGTTATCTCGTGAAAGATTCACTCGTAGCGGTCATTTCTCAAAGGCTTGTAAAAAGGCTTTGCCCGGTATGCAAAAAAAGGTCTAAAACGACCGACGAGGAAACGCAACTTCTCGGCATACCCGAACCCGTTACGGTGTTCCGAAGCGTCGGGTGTCAGTTCTGCAACCAGACCGGCTACAAGGGAAGGGCCGCCGTGCACGAAATATTATATCTCGACAACAAGTTGAAGAGCATGATCAAGGGCGACAGCAAAGCCGACGACATACGCAGTTACGCCGTGGAAAACGGAATGGTTGAGATGAATACCGCCTGCAGGGAATTAGTTCTGAACGGGATCACGGATATGTCGGAATACGTCGGAATAAACGTAGAGTAAAAACAACAAATAGTTAGAAACGGAAAGGCCGGAGAAGAACTGTCTCCGGTCTTGAATTTTATTTTACCGTTTACGCGTTCGCGGGTTTTACGGTAAAAGCGGCGATTTCATGAATGATAAAATATATACGGCGTCAACTCGTTTTATAGCAAAAACCGTATTTAATGCGGAAAAAGGCGGCTTTTGCGATTTAGTGAATATGTGTAAGTATAATAAAAAGCGAAAGCGCAACGGCAACAAACTTTCTTAAACGGTAAAATACGGATAGATATAAGCCGATCAGATGGTTTGTTTCTTTTATTATGATCCTCTTTTGAAACGCTTTCAGTATCGAAACAAAATTTTCAAAAAAATTTTTCAAAAAAGTATTGACAAATCTTGTTTACGGGTGTATAATGAATATGAAAACAAATTTGAAACGTTTCAAGTTTGTATGACGATCGGGAGTTGTTCAAATATTTTTATATTTTATCAGGAACTGTAAATACTGAAAAGTATTCGGTAATAATTAATGTTTTACGTTTTCGGTAAAAACGTAAGGGAGGTTAAAATGAAAAAAAGTTTGCTCAAAATTTTTTCTGCTTTCTTGCTTTCTCTGACCGTGACGGTATGTTCCGTCGCGTGCGGATCGAAATCCGGCGATTCGGAAGGCGACTCCGCAGGGAAGACCAGAATCACTTTGTGGTGTCAGATCACGCAGGAATCCTTTTTCAGGTCTATTGAAAAATCATTCGAAAACGAATTCAACACGATAGACATTGTCATTGTTTCGCAACCGCAGACGAATTTGGATTCGTCGCTCGACGCGAGATTGATAACCACGGGCGCGCCCGATATAGTTGCGTGTAACGGCGGCCTTGTTGCGGGCAACCTCGTTGCGAGCGGCAGACTTGTGAATATAGACGATATCATCAAACCCTTGGAAGGAAATCTTACCGCCGGCGCGAGAACAAACAAAATAGACGGTAACGGCGAGTATTACACGGCGCCGCTTCACGGGTTTGCCTCTCCGGTCGTCTTTTATAATAAAGATATGTTCGAGGAGATGCAAAGCAGCGGTAAATTGACGGCAGCGCAGAGGGAAGCGGTAAAAGAACCTTCCACTTACGATGAATTCGTTGCGCTTGCGGACGCGTGCAGGGCTTATACTTCCGCAACGAAATCGACCGCGCACGCCCTTTCGGCAGGTTTTTCCACCTGGCATCTTCCGCATTTTATGCAGGCTATCCACTCCAGAACGATGACCGTTGAGGAATATTCCAAACTTCTCGACAGGAACGCCGATCCTAACCCGTTCGATACCGACGGTTACGAAAACGGCTTCAGACTTCTCCGCCAATATTACGACGACGGCATCCTCGATTCGAGCGTTACGAGTTACAGCGTGGACGACGTAGATTCCCTTTTCTACTACGGAAGCACGGCAATGGTAATGGGCGTTTCTCTCGATTACGAAACGCTTGCCGATAACAGCACTTTTGAGATCGGCGCGTTCTATCTTCCCAAGGATAGCGACAATCAGGACGCTCCCCGCGCGAATTCCGTTTACTGCGACGTTATAGCGATAAACAGCCGCACGACCGCTTTGGAAGCCTGTAAGTCCTTTATAAGTTACGTGATGCGCGCAGACGTACAGGCTAATCTTGCCGATTACGGTTTGTTCCCCGCAAGGAGCGACGCGGATATAACGGGCAGGATGTCCTCTACGCTCGTTAAGTTGTTCGATGAGATCTCCGCGGGCAGCAACGATTTTTATCAGAGTTGGTCCTATCCGAATACGGATATAACCGTTTTGAACGCGGGGAAGAGTGTTCTTCAGGCAAGCGCGGGAAACGTTGACGCGGAATGCGCGAACGCGAGGACGACTCTTGCGAACTTCTTCAACGAAAATAAATCCCACAGAAACTGATCGTTACGTATAAGGGAATAAAATGATAGGTACTGCAAGAAAAAGACGCGGACTGAAAAGCGGAATCGTTCCGCTTATATACGTTGCGCCCGCCTGCCTGTTTATGATCGTGTTCATCATCGTTCCGATCGTTTACAGCATCGTGATGAGTTTTTATTACATCCCCGGGCTCGGCACGGAGTGGAAGTTCGTTTCCTTTGCAAACTTTCGGTATATCCTGAAGGAAAAGGATATGATCGCGGCGTTTGGGCGAACGCTCGGCTTCGGGGCGTTCAGCATGGGTACGACGCTTGTTCTCGGGTTGTTGCTCGCCTTTTTGGTGGCGGGCAGCAGGCGCCTTCACTTTTACAGATATGTCTTTTATATCCCGGGGGTGGTTTCGTCCATCACGATGAGCATGATCTGGGGGCAGATACTCTCTCCTACGGAATTCGGATTGCTCAACAGGGTTTTGTTGGACGCAAAGGTTCTGGACGCGCCTTTCACCTGGCTTAACAGCGAAAAGTTCACCTGGATGATCGTACTCGGGATAGGGCTGATAGGTTGCGGCGGCGGAATGACGCTTATTATCTTCACCACGGCGATCAACGACGTATCCGCCGAGATCAAAGAATCGGCGATTTTGGAAGGCGCGGGCCCATGGGTGTTGAATACCCGCATAGTGTTGCCGCTCATCAGGCCGCAACTTGTTTCCTGGAGCGTTCTGTCTATCATCGGCTCGCTCAAATCGTTTGAATCCATTTACGCGTTGACGCGCGGCGGCCCGAACGATACCACCACCACGCTTGCCATCCTTCTTTTCGCGAACAACAAACAGGGTATATACGGTTACGGATATTCTTCGGCGCTCGGTCTGTTTATGTCGGTAATAGTTCTGGCATTTGTAGGCGCGTTTAATTATATCAACAAATTGAGAGATAAGCGGGAGGAAAGTTAAATGAAACGAAAAAATCGTAAAATAACTTTTCTGCGCGTTTTGCGTATGGCATATCTGTTTATCAACATCGCCGCGATGCTCGTTCCGTTGATATTTATGTTCCTTAACGCCTTCAGGACGGATTCCGAGATCACCTTGCGCCCGTTCGGGTTCCCTTCCGGGGGCGGCGCTGTCGTTCAGAATATACGGGACGTGATAAACGGCACCATAACGATCCGCGGGAAAGTAAGATTGACGCTCACGCCGTATTTCACAATGCTGAAAAACACGGTGGTACTGACGGTTTTCCCGATGATCCTGATGCTCGTATGCTCCACGCTATGCGCTTACGCGCTCGGCAGGATGAAATTCAAATTCAAGTGGTTGGTCGCGTCGCTCATCTTCATCTGTCAGACCGTGCCGTATTTCGGATATATGTACCCGATGTTCTTCGAGTTGAATTTTTTGGGGCTGTTGAACAGTCTTACGGGCGTTATTCCCGTATATGTAGCCGTATCCATGCCGTCGTCCATCATACTGATGATAGGGTTCTTCAACGTTTTCCCCGCGGCGGTGGAGGAGGCGGCAATGATAGACGGGTGCAACGAATTTCAGAAATTCACGCGCATAGTCGTACCTATGTCCCGGGGGATAATAGGCAGTATGGCGGTAATAAATTTTATGGGCTACTGGAACGAGTTTGCCATCGTCAGCCTTATGTTGACGTCACCCGAAACAAGAACGTTGAATATGGGCGTGTTTTTAACGCAAAACGATATGAAAGGCATCAACGCCAAAAATTACGTTTTCGCCCTGCTGGCGCTTTCGGCTATTCCCAATCTTTTGTTTTTCACGCTGTTCCAGAAAAACATTATAAACGGAATATCCCTCGGCTCGGTGAAAGGGTGATCAAATAAATCAAAATAACGGGGGAATTACCCTCGGATAAGGAGAAAATAAAAATGAAAAAGATCAAAATGTTGCTTGTGCCGATTCTTTCGGCAGTGTTCTGTTTTTGCTTCGCGCTTGCCTTTTTGCCCGTTGCGGCGCGCGCCGAGAACAAAAGCGGTTTCTACTTTATGACCGGTACGGATACCGAGCAGACGTTCGTTTACGGTACCGTAGGCGGAGAAATGGGTTCGTTCACACCCGATGGCGGCGGATCTGTCGCCGGCAGAAAGTTGAATACGGGGGAAGAGATAACTTACAAATTCAGTATCGACGAAGCGATAACTTCTACCGATCTGAAATTGTACGGAAACTTCGGCGGCGGCGCTGCCAACGGCGGAGTTACGGTAAAGTGGTCGGTCGACGGCGAAACGTTCGAGACGCTTGCCACCGCTTCGCAGACGGCGGTATATAAAACGGGCGTATATAAATTCTTGCTCACCGAGGACGACGCGCTTTCCGGCAACAATA
>JAFTDZ010000155.1 GCA_017453885.1 Clostridia bacterium | reverse complement strand
TTCCCCTCGGGCAAGGCGTCCTTGAAGGCGAAGAAGCGCACAGGCTTTTCACCCTTTACGGCTCCGTCCGCAACGTCCGCGAAGGAAACGCCCTTCTCCTTAAATTTCGATAAGGGCGCTATTTCCGTAACTATCTTGTAACAGTTGCCAAAGTTAGTGAAGGCGTAAACGGTCTCCTCGGTGGTAACGGGCAGGCAAAGCGCGGGTATATCGTTGGCGGAAGTAGAAGCGGTAACGCTCTTATCCGACATATCGAAGTTCTTCCTCGGCACCTTTTTGAAGTTGCCCGCCGCCGAATACACGAACACGAAGTTCTCCACGGGCCTTACCTCGTCAACGTTCGGCGTGGTCGGCGTGTCGTCCGCGCCGATTATCACGCTGCGGCGGGGAGATTTATATTTCTTCTTTATGGCGTTTATCTCCTCTTTCACAACGTCCATCTGAAGTTTTTTGCTGTCCATAATGGCCTGCAACCTCTCCATAAGCGCCTTCAACTCTTTAAGTTCTTCCTCGAGTTTATACACTTCGAGTTTGGTGAGCCTTGCCAGCCTTAAATCGAGTATCGCCTGCGCCTGCGCTTCGGAAAGGTCGAAGCGAGTGCGCAAAGTCTGTTTCGCCTCGGTGGTGTTCGCGGCGGTCTTGATTATCTGTATCACCTCGTCGATATTCCGTATGGCGATTATAAGCCCTTCGAGTATATGCGCCCTCTCCTTCGCCTTGTTGTAATCGAATTTCGTTCTGCGGAGAATAACGTCCCTCTGATACTCCACGTAATATTTTATTATGTCGAGAAGCCCCAGTTGCTGCGGCTTGCCGTTCGCTATCGCCACCATATTTATATTGAAGGAACATTGCAACTGCGTGTATTTATACAGATAGTTGAGTATTTGCTGGGCGTCGTAATCCTTCTTCACCTTCACCACGGCGCGCATGCCGCTCCTGTCGGTCTCGTCTACTATGTCGGCAATTCCCTGAAGCAAAACGTCGTCCTTCCGCTCGTCCTTAAGGTCGGCTATCTTTTTAAGGAGCGCCGCCTTGTTCACCTGATACGGAATTTCCGAAATAACAATATTCTGCTTGCCGCCCTCTCCCTTTTCGATAACGACCTTCGCCCGCATTATTATCTTTCCTCTGCCCGTCTCGTAAGCGGTCTTGAGGTCGGGGCCGGCGATAATAAATCCGCCCGTGGGGAAGTCCGGTCCCTTTATATACTTCATCATCTCGTCGAGGGAAATTTTCGGGTTGTTTATATACTGCACCACCCCGTCGATAACTTCCCCGAGGTTGTGCGTGGGTATATTCGTGGCAAGCCCCACGGCTATCCCGTAGGCGCCGTTCACGAGAAGGTTCGGGAACCTTCCCGGCAGCGTTTCCGGCTCTTTAAGCGAATCGTCGAAGTTCAACTGAAACTTCACCGTTTCCTTTTCGATATCCGCGAGCATCTCCAGCGCGAGCGGTTGCATACGCACTTCGGTATAACGCATTGCGGCGGCGCTGTCCCCGTCGATGGAGCCGAAGTTCCCGTGCCCGTCCACGAGCGGCATACGCATATTGAAGTCCTGCGCAAGCCTTACCATTGCGTCGTAAACGGAAGTGTCGCCGTGCGGGTGATATTTGGCGAGGCAGTCGCCCACAACTTTCGCGCTCTTTCTGTAACCCTTATCCGGCGTGAACCCCTGCTCGTACATATTATACAGTATTCTCCTCTGAACGGGTTTCAATCCGTCCTCCACGCGCGGCAGGGCTCTGTCGAGAATAACGTACTCCGCGTACGGTATCATCGAATTGTGCAAAACTTCCTCAAGAGTACTTGAAATAATTTTATCGTTAACGTTTTCGCTCACTTTCGTCACCTCTTAAAGTTTAACTTCTTTCATAAAGGAATCTTCCTTGTTGAATTGCGCGTTTTCGGAAATATACGCCTTTCTCGCGTCGATAGCGTCGCCCATCAGGGTGGTAATAAGCCTTTCCGCCTCGGCGGCGTCCTCGAGCGTGACCTGCATCAGAAGCCTCGTTTTCGGGTTCATCGTAGTATCCCACAACTGTTCGGGGTTCATCTCGCCGAGCCCCTTGTATCTCTGAATCTGGTAACCCCTGCCGACCTTGGCTTTCTTCGCCTCTAATTCGCCGTCGTCGTAAGCGTATTCTTCCATATCCTTCTTATATACCTTGTAGAGCGGCGGCATGCCTATGTAAACGTGCCCCGTCTGAACAAGTTCCTTCATATATCTGAAGAAGAATGTGAGAAGTATGGCCCTGATGTGCGCTCCGTCCTGATCCGCGTCGGACAGGATTATCACCTTGTCGTAATTTAATGATTTCAGCGTGAAGTCGCTTCCTATACCGGTGCCGAGCGCGCTTATTATCGTGCGTATCTCCTCGTTTTTAAGCACTTCGTCCAGCCGTTTCTTCTCTGCGTTGAGCGGTTTTCCTCGGAGCGGCAATATGGCTTGGTGCTGCCTGTCGCGCCCCTGCTTGGCGCTGCCCCCTGCGGAATCTCCTTCCACGATGAATATCTCGTTGAGTTCCGCCTTCTTTGAAGAGCAGTTCGCAAGTTTACCAATAAGTTTGGTAGAATCCGCTTCTTTTTTTCCTCTCGCTATCTCTTTTGCGTGTTTTGCGGCGTTTCTTACCTTCGCGGCGCCCTGCGCCTTCTTTATTATCGCGTCGAAAATATCCGCGTTCTTCTTGTTTTTGGTAAGCAGTTCTATCTCCTCCACGGTAACGGCTTCCACCGCGGGGCGAACTTCCGGATTGCCGAGTTTGGTTTTCGTCTGCCCCTCGAACTGCACGTTCTTCATCTTTATGGAAAGTATCGCCGTCATTCCCTCGCGGAAGTCCTCTCCCATAAAGTTGGGATCTTTGTCCTTTAAGTAATTCGCGTTCCGCGCGAAGTCGTTCAGCACCTTGGTTATGCCGCTCTTGAAGCCTATCTCGTGCATTCCCCCCTCGGGCGTGGGAATGTTGTTTACGAACGAAAAAATGCTCTCCACGTAAGAATCGGTGTGTTGCATCGCAAACTCTATAAGTATCCCGTCCCTCTCGGCGGAAACGTAAACGGGCGGATCGAACAGCGCGTTCTTCCCCTCGTTCAGGTACTTCACGAAGTCCACTATGCCCCCGTCGTACTTGAAGGTTTTCTTCACTTCCGGCTCCTCTCTCTTGTCGGTCAGCGTTATGCACACGCCCTTGTTGAGGAAGGCTATCTCCCTCAGCCTTTTGGCTACCACGTCGAACTTGAAAACGGTCGTGTCGAACACGCGCGCGTCCGGCTTGAACTGCACGAAAGTGCCCTTTTTCTTGGTTTTCATGCCCGTATCGGCAAGCGGGGCCTTCGGCGCGCCGGAAACCATCTTGCCCGTCTTTTCGTCGAAGTAACTCGAAAATTCCATCTGGTAAACATTGCCCCTGTAAACCTGAACTTTAAGCCATTCGGAAAGCGCGTTCGTTACGGACGCGCCCACCCCGTGCAGGCCGCCGGAATAATTGTAGTTGTCGTTCCCGAACTTTCCGCCCGCGTGCAACTGCGTGAAGATAAGTTCCACGGCGGAAACCTTCTTATCCTTGTGAATGTCCACCGGCATTCCCCTGCCGTTGTCCTCTACGGATGCGCTCCCGTCCTTGTAAAGCACAACGTCCACCTTGTCGGCAAAGCCGTTCGCCGCCTCGTCGATAGCGTTGTCCACTATTTCCCAAAGAATGTGGTGCAATCCCTTTTCACCCGTGGAACCTATATACATTCCCGGGCGCACTCTCACCGCCTCTAACCCTTCGAGAACGGTAATGTCGTCTGCGCTGTAAGTTTTTTTAGCCATTTCGTACCTCCTGTTCTTCCGCCGCATCCGCGAGTGATAACAGCGTCTGTCTTGCGTTGTATTTTAATAATAATGATTTCAATTCTTCGTTGTCCGTGGTCGGCGCCCCCGTGCGAACCGCCCGTATCATAAGGTTTTTCGGGCTTGCGTCGAACCCCACGAACTCGAGGCAATCTACCCGATAACCCGCGTTTTCAAGGGCTTTTGCCCTCACCGCGTCCGTAAGCAGGGCGGAGAACCTCTCCTTTATCAGCCCGTGTTCGAAAAATATCGAAAAGTCTCCGTCGCCCCGTATCCGCTCGTTTATCTCCTTCTGGCAGCACGGAACGGAAAATATGTATTTCGCCCCGTGCCTTACGGCGAAGTCGAGCGCGTAGTCGGTAGCCGTGTCGCACGCGTGCAAAGTCACCACCATATCCACCTTTTCTCCGTAAAGCCTGTCCTTCGTAACGTCCGCCTTAACGAATTCCAACCCGCCATAGCCGTATTTTTTCGCCGTGGCATTGCATTTTTCAACCACGTCGTCTTTCAGGTCATAGCCGATAACGCGCGTTTTAACGGACTTTTTGACCGTAAGGTAGTAGTAAAGCAGAAATGTTAAGTAACTTTTCCCGCAGCCGAAATCCAGCACCGTAAGTTCCGCCGGCGGATCGCGCAACGCGTCGTCCACCGTCTCTATGAACCTGTTTATCTGCCGGAACTTGTCCCGCATGGGGGCGGCAACCTTGTTTTCCGCCGTAAACACGCCCAAATCTTTCAGCGCCGGAACTTCCTCGCCCTCTTTTATAAGGTAATTCTTCTGCCTGTTGTGCGCCGCGTCCATCAACGTTTCCGCCCGTCGTCGCTTTACCGTTATCGTTCCCTTTTTATTCGTAAGCACCGTTAAAACGCTATCCGTAAAGAATACCTCCGTCTGCTTGAAATCGCAAATAACCTGCGTTTTAAGGCACTTTTCAAGTTCTTCCCTTCCGAAAGGCGTGTGGAAAACCTTGTTTTCGGTATATCTTTCAAGCAGAAATCTTCCGCCCTCTATCCGCCTTATAACGGCTTTTTTATACTCCCCGCGCATCGGGGAAGAAGATACCGCCTTCACGAGTTTATCCTCGCCCTTCATCATCTCGTCCGTCAATTCGTCAGCCGTCATACCGCGCTCCTTTTTATCTTTTCAAGGTCCTCTATCCAAACCCTCGCAGTCGCGTCCGAAGGCATTCTCCAGTCGCCGCGGGGCGAAAGCGTTACCGAGCCTATCTTAACACCGTCCGGAAGGCACGATCGTTTGAACTGCTGCGAGAAGAATCTTCTCACGAAGGTGTTCAGCCATTTATATATCGTCGGCTCCGAATAAAAGCCTTTGAACGTTTTAACTGCGATATAGTAGATTTTCGAGGGCTTGAACCCGTTTCGCAACATATGATACAAAAAGAAATCGTGCAGAACGTAAGGCCCTACCACGTCCTCGGTTTTTTGCGTTATATTGTCGTCTTTAGCGGGGAGGAGTTCGGGGCTCACGGGCGTTGCGAGTATGTCCTCGAGTATCTTTCTCGTAAACCCGTCCAGTTTTTTCGATTCGTAAAGTATCAGAAACCGTATAAGCGTTTTCGGCACCGAACCGTTCACCGCGTACATAGACATATGGTCGCCGTTGTAGGTCGCCCACCCGAGCGCGAGTTCGGAAAGATCCCCCGTTCCCACAACTATTCCCTTATACTTGTTTGAAAGGTCCATAAGCACCTGCGTCCTCTCCCTCGCCTGCGAGTTCTCGTAGGTTATATCGGTAACGTTCATATCGTGCCCTATATCGCGGAAATGCAGGGTAACGCTCTCCTTTATGTCTATCTCCTCCAGCGAACAGCCGAGGTTTTCGGTTAGAAGCACGGCGTTGTCGTGCGTTCTCGAAGTAGTGCCGAAGCACGGCATGGTTATCGCGTGCACGCCCTTTCTGTCAAGCCCCAAAATATCGAAAGCCCTCACGCAAACGAGCAGGGCGAGCGTGGAATCCAGCCCGCCGGAAATACCCAGCACCACGTCTTTCGCGCCGATGTGTTCAAGCCTCTTTTTAAGCCCGCGCGCCTGCATATTGAGTATAAGTTCCGCCCTCGAAGAAAGTTCCTTTCCGCTCGTCGGCACGAAGGGCGTCTGTTCGTATTCCCTCTCTATCTCCACCGGGCGCACCGGCAGGGAAAAATCTATAAATTCCACCCCCCCTTCGGAAGGGTAGTTATAGTTGGTGAATTTGCTCCTCTCGAACTCTATCAGCGAAAGGTCGAGATCGGCGTAAGCGTCCGCCGATGTGAACAGTTTCGTTTCGTCCAGAATCTTTCCGTTATCGCAAACTATGCTGTGGCCGGAAAACACCATATCGGTGGTGGATTCCCCGTCGCCCGCGTTGGCGTAAAGGTAGGCGGTAAAGGTTTTTGCCGCCTGCATGGAAATAAGGTTGCGGCGGTATTCGGCTTTGCCTATCGTCTCGTCGCTGCAGGAAAGGTTGGCGATGACCGTAGCCCCGTTCACCGCAAGTTTTACCGAGGGCGGCTCGGCTACCCACAGGTCCTCGCATATCTCCACGCCCACGCGCATTTCCGGCATCTCACGGTTGCGGAATATATACCCCGTTCCGAAAGGATACCGCCTTCCGCAAACGTAAACTTCCCCGTTTTGTTTAGGCGCGGGGTTGAATTGCCTTTTATCGTAAAATTCGTTGTAGTTGGGCAGATAGGTTTTCGGCACGAAGCCCAATATCTCTCCGTTGCAGGTAACCGCGGCGCAGTTGTATATGCGCCCCTCTCTCCTTATCGGCGCGCCGAAGATAAGCAAAAGCCCAAGCCCCGCCGTCCTCTCGGCAACGCTCGCTATTCCTCTCTCCGCCGCTTCCAACAGCGCCGTCTGATAGAACAGATCTCCGAGCGTGTAACCCGTAAGCGACAGTTCCGGCAGAACAAGTATTTTAAGCCCTTTCTTCGCCGCCCTCTCCGCGGCGGAAATTATGGCGGCGGCGTTAAATTCCACGTCCGCCACCCTTATTTTGGGCGAAGAAACCCCCGCGCGAACGAAACCGAAGTTATCCCCTCTCCCGTCCTCTTGCGGAATTTCCCTCTTTTCCTCTCCTATCCCGAGCAGGGCGGCGAGCGGCGCGTCCAAAGCGTCGGCAAGCAAAGACAGAGTACCGATTTTTATGCTTCCGATACTCCCCGCGAAAAGTTTGTTTACCGTGCCGAGGGGAACGCCGCTTTTCTCCGCAAGCGCCTCGTTGGTAAACCCTTTCTCCGCTTTCAGTTCTTTGAGTTTTTTTATAACTCCGCCGTAATCGACCGCCATATACCGCCCCGATTTTATACTGCAGATCTATTTTACCATAAATTATAATTTATTGCAACCGTTTTTTATAAAATAACCGAAATTAAGCAATATAAAATTAGCGTATTTTCCCATATCGCCCATATTTTTATCGTTTCATATAAAACATTCGATAATTTCATATAAAAAAATATTTTCAAAAAAAATTGCAAAAAAACCGTCACTCCCCGCACGGAATTTCGATTTTTCGTGAGATAATAGAAGAAAACGAAAAGGATGAAAAAATAATGACCAAATCTTCCTGCGCAAAAAAATTTCTCAAAGCCGAATGCGTAAAGCGCCTGAATTATTTTGAAAGAACGCTTTTCATCGGTATGCTCGTATGCTGTTCAAACGGAAAAATCAACGCCGACGCCGCCTTCCTTCGCTCCGCCGTTTTCCCTTTCGACGACGTTCCCCTCGACCTTATCGCCGCCTCCGCCGAAAATATCCGCAAATACCTCGGCGTAAAAACCGTTTCAGACGGTTCGGCGCGTTATTTTCTGCCGACCGAAACGAATTTTTCCCCGCAAGAAAAGAAAGGAAAAACGAACGAAGAAAAAAGAAAAGCAACAAAAGAAATAAAGAAGAAAGAAAAAAGTAAAGAAAAGAATTATCCCCCGCGCGGCGACGAGAAGGGGCGATATTCCGTTCACTTTTCCAACGAACGAAAATACACCAAAGCGCAACTCGACGCTTTGATTACCGACGTTGACGACATAGATATTTAACGCCCGCCCGTGAAGAATGAAGGGTGAAAAATGAAGAATGAAGAGTGAAGAATGAAGAGTGTCTGTCCGGCCGCCCTTGGTCACTTCACTCGGCACCGCCGAACTTCACGACCGTAAGGTCACTTCAC
>JAFTDZ010000154.1 GCA_017453885.1 Clostridia bacterium | reverse complement strand
TCGAGCGCGCCGCCCGAAAAGAAGGCGGAAACGTCCTTCTTCCTCTCGTCAACGCTCTTTCCCCTCTCTATAAGCGTAACGTTAAGCCCGCCGCGCAAAAGGTAAAGCGCGGCAAAAAGCCCAGCCGGCCCCGCCCCCACTACGAGAACGTTCGCCTTTTTATCCGCTCTCAAAAATTCGGTTTTCACGCTCTCAACACTATCGGAAACGTCCACCGTGTAAACCCATTTTATATCGCGCTTGTCGCGAGCGTCGAGCGATTTGCGGATTATTTTATAGTAACGAAGGTTTTCCTCGCGCATCTTCGCAAGGCGTAAAACCTTCGTTTTAAGGCGTTTTTCGTCCTCACCCGCCGCGAGGGTTACGTTCGCTATCCTCTGCATTCAAGTTTCTCCGTCAATTTTTTAAGCGCCCTGCCGCGGTGGCTTACGGAGTTTTTCTCCTCGTCGGTCGCCCTGCCGAAAGACTTGCCGAGGTCGTTGCTGAAAAACAGGCTGTCGTAACCGAAACCGTTTTCCCCGTCTTCCGCCTCAAGGACGCGCCCCTCGGTAAAGCCTTCCGCCGAAATTATTTCGCCGCCGGGCTTATAGAACACCATACAGCAGGCAAAGCGGGCGGAACGGTCGGTCATCCCGCGCATATTTTTTATAAGAAGCGCCCTGTTTCGCGCATTATCGCACGGTTCGCCCGCATACCTCGCGCTGAAAACGCCGGGCGCAAAGCCGAGGGCTTTCACTTCCAGACCGCTGTCGTCCGCAAGGGCGGGAACGCCGAGCGCATCCGAAACCGCCTTCGCCTTTATAAGCGCGTTTTCGTAAAAGGTGGCGCCCGTCTCTTCCACTTCTCCGTGAAACCCCGCTTCCTTCATTGAAACTACGGCAAATCTGCCGCCGAGCATCTCTTTTATCTCTTTAAGTTTACCCTCGTTCGAAGTCGCTATAACTATTTTTTCCATATCGGAAACAGTATAACACAACGCCCGCCGCCTTGTAAAGTATATTTTTTCGACAATTTTATAAATTTACCGTCAAAACGTTTGACTTGTAACCTATATTATTATATAATTCATTCCGTTAGTTTAATTTTGCTAAACTTTGAGTTTACAGGCGATCGTTCCGATTAAACTTTGAGTTTAGTTTTGCTAACCGAAACGGAGGGGTTATGGAAATAGGTAAAAAGATAAAGCGCCTGCGGATACTCTGCAACCTTACCCAAAAGGAACTTGCCGACCGCTGCGAACTTACCAAAGGATATATTTCGCAACTCGAAAACGATCTGACCAGCCCGTCTATAACCACGTTAGTGGATATTTTATCGGCGCTCGGCACGGATATAAACAAGTTTTTCAACGACGAGGTACAGAGCAAAATAGTGTTTGACGACAGCGATTTCATAGAAAAAATCTCCGAAGAATCGACGCTTACCTGGCTTGTGCCGAACGCGCAGAAAAACAATATGGAGCCGGTGATGATGGAACTCAACCCGCTCTCCTCCACCCCGCGCGATATGCCGCACGAGGGCGAGGAATTCGGTTACGTCCTCTCCGGAGAAATAGAGATAACCCTCGATAAAAACCGATACGTATGCAAAAAGGGCGAGAGTTTTTACTACGTTGCCGACAGGTTGCATTACATAAAAAACAACAAGCAAAAGACCGCAAAATTCATATGGATATCTTCCCCGCCGAATTTTTAACGACGGCGATGCGGGCAAGGAGAAAAGATGGACGACAAAATAATCGAACTTATAGGCGTTTCAAGACAATACGATACTACTCTCGCGGTGGATAATATCGACCTTTACGTTAAAAAGGGCGAATTCGTAACCTTCCTCGGCCCGTCCGGCTGCGGCAAGACGACCACGCTCCGCATGATAGCGGGCTTCGAAATGCCCACTTCCGGTCAGATACTGCTGAACGGAAAGGACATTACCAAGATCCCCCCGTACGAAAGACCGATAAACACGGTTTTTCAGCGGTACGCGCTCTTCCCCCATATGAACGTTTTCGACAATATCGCATACGGGCTGAAACTCAAAAAAGTTACCGCAGTATATGAAAACGAGCAGGGCGAACGCATAGAGAGAAAGGAAAAACTTTCCAAGGCGGAAATATCCGAAAAGGTAAAGAGGGTGCTTAAACTCGTTGACCTCGAGGAATTCGAAAAGAGAGACGTTACCACCCTTTCGGGCGGGCAGCAGCAAAGAGTAGCCATAGCGAGGGCCATCGTAAACGAGCCGGAAATTCTTCTGCTCGACGAGCCTCTCGGCGCGCTCGACCTCAAAATGCGCAAGGATATGCAACTCGAACTGAAAGATATGCACAAAAAACTCGGCATAACTTTCATTTACGTAACGCACGATCAGGAAGAGGCGCTCACCATGAGCGACACGATAGTTGTAATGAAGGACGGCACCATTCAGCAGATAGGTACCCCTATGGATATTTACAACGAGCCGAAAAACGCCTTCGTTGCGGACTTTATCGGAGAGAGCAACATCTTCTCCGGAACTATCGTAGGCGACAGAAAGGTGAAGTTCATCAACCACGTTTTCGACTGCGTTGACGACTTTCCCCTGCACGAAAAAGTTGACGTTGTTGTGCGCCCTGAGGACGTTGTGTTGAAAGACGCCGGCGAAGGTCAGGTGGACGGAGTGATAACTTCTTCCATATTCAAGGGCGTTCACTTCGAAATGGCGTTTACCGTGGGCAAGACGGAGATAATCATTCAGGATACCGTTGAGAGAAAGGTAGGCGAAAAGGCGAGCGTTTTTATCGATCCGGAAAGCATCCATATAATGAATAAGGAATTCGTTTCCAACAAGTACGACGGATATATCACCAAAAAGAACACCGTTTGCTTTGCCGACGGAGAGTTCGAGTGCGACGTTACCAAACTTTACCCCAATTCCCGTCTTGACGAGGAAGGGTATCTGATACTCGAAAACGGAGAGAAAAAAGACCTTACCGACGTTGACGTGGAAGTTGAAGTAGGGCTTAAGGACATTGAGATCATAGATAACGACGAGGACGGCGACGCCTGCGGCTCGATAGTTTCCATTATATATAAAGGCGACCACTATCAGATAATAATAAGAACGGACAAGGAAGAAGAGGACTTCGTAGTAGATACCGAATACGCCTGGAACGAAAACGACCGCGTCAGCGTGAAGATCCCCCCCGAAAAGATAGGGCTTAAACTCAAACAGGCGGAGGTAAGAAAGTAATGAAACTCCGCTTTTCGAGAAAGCACCTGTGCGTGCCGTACGCGGTGTTCCTCGCCCTGTTCGTCATCGCGCCCATTATAATAATGTTATATTACGCCTTTACGGACAGGAACGGCGCCTTTACGTTTATGAACTTCGGCAAGATATTTTCAGACGTATCCACCATTTCCGCGATACTCACTTCTCTCTCCGTAGCCATACTCACCACGGCGCTGTGCCTTTTGATAGGTTACCCCGTGGCGTATATACTCGCGCGGAGCGGGCTGAAAAATTCCGCAACGCTACTGCTCCTTTTCATAACGCCTATGTGGATAAACTTCGTTTTGCGCCTAAACGCGCTGAAGGAGTTCTTCTCCCTTATCAACCTGCTCGATAAATCGCCTTACGTCAACACTGTCATAGGTATGGTTTACGACTTTCTGCCCTTTATGATCCTTCCTCTCTACACCACGCTTATAAAGATGGATAACAGTCTGGTGGAAGCGTCGCAGGATCTCGGAGCGAACAAGGTCACCACGTTTATCCACGTTATACTTCCCCTGTCCATGCCCGGAATACTTTCAGGCATCACGATGGTATTTATGCCCACGATGACAAACTACGTTATAAGCGATATACTCGGCAGGTCGCAGATAACCATACTCGGCAAACTTATCGAAAACCACTTTATGCAAAGCAACTGGAATATGGGCGCGGCGATCTCTATGTTTTTGCTCGCGGCAATGTTCCTGTTCACTTGGTTTACCGGCGGCTTCAAGGACGACGGAGAGAATAAAGCGAGGGGGTCCGGATTATGGTAAAAAAGATAATTACCCGCCTTTTTCTCACATTAACGCTGCTTTTCGTATATACGCCGATATTCGTTTTAGTGTTTTTCAGTTTTACCGATACCACCATCATCGGGCAATGGAACGGCTTTTCCTTCGCCCTGTACGGCAAACTGTTTTCAGACGCGCACATAATGGGAATAGTGCGCGATACGATAATACTCGCGCTCGTAGCGTCGCTTATTTCCACCGTACTCGGAACGGCGGGAGCGATAGGTATATTCTACTCCAAAAAACGCGCCGCGGCGGTGATGAACACGGTGAACAACATTCCGGTAATAAATGCGGAAATAGTAACCGCCCTGTCCCTCGCGCTTACTTTCGCGCTCGTAATGACCTTTATGAACAAGTCGCTCGCATCCCTTCTTATAGGGCACGTGGTAATAACCGCGCCGTTCGTTATCCTTTCGGTAATGCCAAAACTCAAGCAGATGGACCACAACATTTACGAGGCGGCGCTCGACCTCGGCGCAACGCCCACGAAGGCGCTCTTTTCGGTGGTTATACCGGAAATTTTGCCCGGAATGCTCTCCGGCTTTATGCTTTCGGTCACCCTCTCGCTCGACGACTATATCGTTACCGCATTCACCAAGCCGGAAACGTTCGACACGATAAGCACCTACGTTTATAACGCGGTAAAAGTTCCCGTTCACTCGGCTCTGCCGGGGCTGCGCGCGCTTTCCGCGATAATTTTCGCCGTGATAATATTAGTAGTGATACTGATGAATATTTACAAGAAAAAGGAGACAAAAAAGTGAAAAAATTTGTTTGTTTGCTACTGACCGCGTTCCTCGCGGCAACCTGCTTTTCCGCCCTTGCCGCGTGCGGCAAGAAAGATCCCGCCTCGTCTAAAGGCGGCGCGAATACTTTACGTATCTGCAACTGGGAAGATTACATTTCCGAAGATGAAACGGGCAAAACCCTCGTTGAAGAATTCGAAGAATGGTACGAAGCCGAAACAGGCGTGGACATCAAAGTTGAATATTCTACTTTCGGCACCAACGAGATACTCTACAATAACCTTAAAATCAACCCCGGCATTTACGACCTCGTTTGCCCTTCCGACTATATGATTCAGAAGATGATGAGCGAAAATATGCTTGAAACTTTCGGAGATCTTACCGAGGACGTGCCCAACTACGCCGAATACGGCTCGCCCTATATGAAGGAACTTTTCAGCGCAAACGGTTGGGCGGAATACGCCGTTCCCTATATGTGGGGTACGATGGGCTTCGTATATAATCCGGAAAAAGTTTCCTTTGCGGAGGCTTCCACCTGGGCTGCCGCAACGAACGAAAAATTCAAGAACAAAACCACCCTTAAAGACAGCGTCCGCGATACTTACTTCCTCGGCGTGGGACTCGCGCAGATCGAAGAATTGAACGCGAAAAGCGACCTTTACTATAAAAATGACGGAGAACTTTCCTTGGAAGATTATCAGAAATTTCTCCGCGATACCTTTAACGACACCACCGAGGAAACGGTAAAAAAGGTAGAAGGGCTTCTCAAAAAGGCAAGGGCGAACGCGTTCTCGCTGGAAGTTGACGAGGGCAAGAACGATATGGCTACGGGTAAGGTTTGGCTCAACTTCGCCTGGAGCGGAGACGCCGTTTACGCTATGGACGAAGCCGAGGAGAGCGACACCGTTCTCTGTTACGCCGTTCCCAAAGAGGGCAGCAATATTTGGTACGACGGCTGGGTAATGCCCAAAGGCGCCAACAAACAACTTGCCGCGGCTTTCGTCAACTTTGTTTCCGCGCCCGAAAACGCCTGCAAAAATATGGATTTCATCGGTTACACAAGCGCCATCGCCGGCGAGGAAGTTTACGAGAGGATAAAAGATTCCGACTACGCCTGCGAACGCGGCGACGAGGGCGCCGAGGCAATAGACCTCACCTACTTCTTCGGTGAAATAAACGGCTCGCCCGCGATCGTTTACTGCAACGAGCCCAACCGCCAACTTCTCGCGCAGTACCCCTCTGAAGATATAACCGCGCGCTGCACTATAATGGAATATTTCCCCGACGACGATAACGAGCGCATAAACGCCATGTGGAACCGCGTAAAAGCGGGCAACGTATGGCTTTACGTTATCATAATAAGCGCCGTGGTCGTAGTCGCGGCGATCGCGGTAGTTTTGGTCATCCTCGCCAAGAAAGGCGTATTCGACAAAAAGGTCAAAAAAGGTTTCACTAAAGTAAACTGAAAGCCGGTAAAAAAATCAGGCGGCGGCGTTCGTAACGAACGCCGCCGCATATTTTATGTTTTTATTGAAAAATTTCAAATCCCTATCCTATGAAAATAACGTCACAGTCTCACGTAGGTTGCGGAAGTATATTCGATCGCTTTACATTCGGCAAGGAATAAAAATTCGGTTATCGCCGTAAACGCTTTGTTACCCATATCGCTCGCAACGAACACGCACACAGTCAACGTTCCGTCCTCTCCGAGAACTATCGCTTTGATTTTCCCTCCCTGGTGCGTCACTACGGGATGACCATAATGAAGTAAAAGCAACATTGACGTTTCGAAATAATCTTCTTCATACGATTTTAACTGTCTTATGAATTCGTATTCATCAGGATCTATTTCAATATCGACTGCGTGGCCGGTGATAAGCCCGCTTTCCTCTTCTATTATCGCCTGCAAAGTTTCGTAATCTCTTATGGCTATTACTTCATATTCGGTAATATGTTCGCATTTTTTATAGATACTTATACCGCCGTAAGAATAACCTTTGTAAGAGATCCTTTCCCCTTCCGGTATTTTGGACATATCCGCCACGCAACCCGCTGAAAGCGTAAGCGCGAAGGCCGTTACCGCTGTAAATAAAATCGTTAAAAGTTTTTTCATCGCTGATCTCCTTTTTTTATTATATCAAATTATACAATAGTTGTAAATAAATTCGACGTAATATCTTCAAAAAAGTCCGGATACGAAAAAATCGGAACAAATTACGTTTTCCGCTGCATTGCAAACATTTCTCCCGAAAAGTTTTCTATGATGTCATCTTGAGCGTAGCCGCAAGGCGAAGTCGAAAGATCTCTATTCTTCTTGTCAGCCCCTTTCCATCGTCATTTCGACTGAACGCTCAAAGGGCTCCCGAAAAGTTTTGGAACAAAAGTTTTCGGGAAAGAGGAGCAATCGGCTTGAACGCAGAAAGGTGAACACTTGCAACCTTTCGCGTTATATGCCGCATTGCAAACAGGGCTCCCGCGGGGATTTTGCAAAAATATCCGCGGGAAAGAGGAGCAATCGGCTTGAACGCAGAAAGGTGAAAACCTGCAACCTTTCGCGTTATATGCCGCATTGCGACGTGGAGAAATCCGACCTATATTACATAAACAGCCGGATCTCTCCGCGCGCTACGCTTGGTCGAGATGACGGAATGGGGCGACAAAAAAATCTCCGTTAAAACACAGAGATCCTTCTTGTCTGTTGCTTTTTTATAAAAAAACGGAGCAAATTGCATTTTTCGCTCCGCATTTTTATTTTATTTTTCTAAACGGCAGGCGGTTATTTTATAAGAACGGTCAGCACGCGCTTGGGTGTAAACGCGAGGGAAACGGAATTTTCACCGAGATAGTCCGCCTTATCTTCCGCCATTCCTACCGAGTACGCCTTGCCGCGGAAGGTGAATTTTTCGCTGACGTCCTCGTCCGAAAGGTTTACCATTCTCACTACGATACCGCCGTTTTTTCCGCGTTTTAAGCAGGTTACGGCAATTTTATCGCCCGTGATACCGAACAAGGCGGTATTCGGGAGGACCTTCCCTTCGTATCGGTCTTTTACGTAATATAACTTTTCGAGAGCCGCCGCCTGTACGGCAAACCTGCCGCCCGAATACTTCTTCGCGTCGAAAGAATCCGCCCATACGGTAAAGCCGTTTCTGAACGCTTTGCCCTTTATAAAGCAATCGGCGCCGGTCTTTTGCTTGCCGTAGTCGAGCCCTATCCTGCCGGAAACCGTCCTCTTGCATTGCCCGCCCGGCGTGAGCCAGGTTTTGCCTACGCCTATCTTGAAGTTGCCGCCGTCCCTCGTTATCACCGCGGTGCAACGGAGAATGGTCAAGGCGATGCCGTCCGCGGTCTTTTCAACTTCGTGCTGGCCGCTCGTATAAACGGTAAAAGCGCCTTTATCGCACATTAACTGCGTAAAAGTAGAGTTGTGGTGCGTATCCGAATCCGTAACGTAACAGTGTTCCATATCCTCTCTTTCGGCGTAGTCGAACGGGCTGTCGGTAAACAATCTTCCACCGGTCAAGCCGCCTTTTATAAGCAGCCTTACGCGGTGATCTTCCGCCTTGTTATCAATGGAATAATCCACCGCTATAACGTCGCTGCCCTTTTCAAGCGAAAGCGTTACCGTAAGTTTGTTTTCAACTGCTTCGGCGGAGCGCTCGTCCTTTGCGAAATCGTAGCGGGCGGGGCAAGAGTACCTGAATTCCGCCGTGATCGATCCTTTCAGCGCGCCGAGTTCTGCGGGGCGTATCTCCGCAGGCGAAACAATTATCGGGGCAGCGGGCGACAAGCGGTAAACGTAGGCGTCGCCCTTGTCGGCGGAGTCCTCTATGCGGATAGGATCTTCTATGACCTTTCCGTTCGTTTTATCCTTTATGTACAGTTTGCCGCCTTGGGAATAAACGGAATAAAATTCGTTTTCCAACGCGGCGCTCTTTTCTGATAAACGCCCTTTTTCACGCGGGATCACGGCGTAAACCCTTGCGGATACAGCCGGCACGCGCGCGATGAAACGTATCTTCACGAGTTCCGCTTCCAACACTCCCGGCAGGTTGAGCGGGCTGAAAACGTCTATCGCCTCGGGCGTTCGCGACACTATTTCATACTGTACCGCTTCGCCGTTATCGTCCTTTAACGCAAAGTCGGTTATGTTTTCGTTCCGCATGAATTTAAGTTCCGCTTCCGCAACTTTTTCAAGCGTTCTCTCGGTCGGATTGAACACGGTGACCGAATAATTTTCGTCCTTTCTGTACGGGTTGTAACCGTGGGCGGCAACGATCTTCATGCCCCTCTCTACAAGGTATTCGCCCATCTCCGCTATCTTCGCGTAGGTATCTTCCATATGGGCGTGAACGGGGTCGACCGAACAGCCGCAAATACTATCGTGCGGGTGTGTGCGGAGAAGATTTTTCCACAGGTAATCGAGTTCCCCCTGCGGGTATCCCTCGAACCCGGCGGCGAGCATATAAGAGTATAGCGCCTCTATCTTGTTTTCGAGAAGGTCCTGCGAATATACGTTCGCCTCTTTGAGATATATCCTTGACGACCAGCACCCGCGCAAAAGTTCGTAATCGGCGCCGCGGTTCAAAGCGCCTTTATAAGAATATAGTTCCTTGCCCTTTACGCTCTCCTTTAATTCTTCTATGTATTCGTCAAGCCCGTACTGTTTTATATCTACGCCG
>JAFTDZ010000153.1 GCA_017453885.1 Clostridia bacterium | reverse complement strand
ACGTGAGATTTACAAGGTTTTATGTATTTGATATCAATCGTTTCCGAGCGTATAATTGTAAACCGCCGCGCCGATTGTTATCTTTCACACGTTTTCGCGTAAAATTTTGTCGCTGAATAGGTTAGGACTGTTTGCTCGTTCGCGGGAGCCCCGAACGAGTGGGATAACTTATATACTCAAGAGTTGTTTATCGGGAATTGTTTGCGATATTCGACAGGGGTTACTCCGTACTTTTTTTTGAATTGTGTGTTGAAACGAGAAATGGAAGGGAAACCGACTTTATTGCTTATATAAATAATTTTATGGTTTGTTTTGCTTAACATAGAACAAGCGTATTCCAGGCGCAGATTATTTATGTATTGCAATAACGACATTCCCATATACTTTCGGAAAAGAACGGAAAAGCGGCTTTGAGAATATCCTGAAATTTTATATAATTCCGACATATTTATTTCCTGAAGTTCGAGGCTGTTTACCTTATTAATAAAGTCTTTCAGCCATTCGGGAAAATTTTCCATAGAAAAGTCGTTCTTTTTGAAAGTGAAAAACAATCCCAGCATATGCGAGAAAAATGAAGTCGTCAATCCGTCGATAGTGTCTTCATTGGCGGAAAGGACGGACAATGAAAACATATCAATCAATTTCATTTGTTTTTCGTTTAACGTTATGGAAAACGATTTCGTATCGGTAATGTTTCTGCCGAACAGGTCGTTTGCTATTTTTTCGGCGGTTTGAGTTTGGCATGTCAGATTGATTATTCGGGCTTTTTTATCTTCCGCGGGGAGGAAAAAATGCGTATCGCCCGGTACGATAAGGGCGGCGTACCCGATACCGGCCGTTTCTGTAGTTTCATTTATGACGGAATGCAGTTTACCCTTTACTACTATTATGATCTCAAAGTAATTATCGTGGATATGTTCGCCGCACCAACTTGTGTTTTCGATTTTGAAAGTCAGTTCTTTTATTGCGTGTAAGACGTAAGGCCAAGTGTTTTCGGGCATATAAACGCAAGGAAACAATTCTACCGTTTTTTTATTTTTTCTATCGGTACCTTTTTTCGCCATACATTTTCTCCGCCGAGTAGTTTTCGATAATAATAACACAAAACAAAAAGAAAGTCAAGCAGAAAGCAATCGCCTTGACATTCATTTACTTTTCAGCAGTAAAACTAACGAATAAATACCAAATTTTAACGATTGAAGATTTGCGTGGCGGCGTATGGCATTCAGCGGAGATAAATAAAAACAGATATATTATAAATAATAATGAATGGACTTTTCGCAAATATGCGTATATAATGGAAAACGTAAAAGGGGAGATTTTTTTTGGAGAATTTTCTTTGCTTGGCGTAACGGGTTTCCCCCTTATAACTCTGATTATTATAAAAAGGAGAAACTAAAAGGTTATGAAAGACAGCGAAACGGACGTTTTATACCCTGTTAAGAGGCGAAAAAAACATCGCAAAAGTTGGAAGGAAATAGTCTTTATCATTTGCATGATGGCCGTTCCCGTACTTATCGGCGTGGTGTACGATATGTACATTAAGGTGGAAACTATACGGCTTATGTTTTCGGATAAATACGGAACGGGTTTTGGCTTTTATTGGATCGAATGGGCGTTAAAAGAGGCTGTCACGCCCGGTTCTCAAACGTTTATTGCAATTAAAAACGTATTCAGCATAATAATCGTATTCAACGGTCTGGGCGTTCCTTTACAGATAGTTATTGCGTATTTCTTCTTTAAGAAAGCGCCTTTTACGAATCTTTTCAGAACATTGTTCTACATTCCCGCGTTGTTTTCGCCGGTAGTTATGTCGCTCGCATTCGGGTTTATGTTCGATAACACGATAGGCCCCATAACGCCTATGTTGCGCACGCTCGGGTTTCAAATACCTTTGGAGGGGTTATTTTTCTCGCCAGATACCGCGATGCCTATGATATACGTCTATATATTCTGGCATACGCTCGGCAACTCGTCGTTTATGGTAACGGTGGCGATGCTCAAAGTGCCCGATTCCATCACGGAGGCGGCAAGGCTCGAAGGAATCTCAAACTTTAAGGAACTGATATATATCTGTGTGCCTATGATATCGCCCGTTCTTTCCGTTATATTCCTTACAAACGTTACGATAGGCTTTTCGTTATATGCGGAAATCCTGTTGCTTACCGATCCCGGGCAATCGCACGTATATACCGTAGCGTATCTTATAACGGAAGCAGCGAAGAACGGTAAGTATTTTGAATCCGCAGGCAGGGGGTTCGTGTTCACCGTACTCGCTATACCTCTCGTGGTGTTGACGAGATGGGCTTTCGGCAAGTTCCTGCCCGACGTGAGTTATTGAGAAGGGGGGATATGAAAATGGCTTTCAGAAGAAATAAACTTACCACTTCCAAATGGCAGTATGCGGGGCTTTGGATATTCGTAGCAATTATGATAATATACACCGTGATGCTGTTTTATCCCTTCGTGTGGGCGTTTGTTTGCAGTTTTATGCCGCAAAACGAATTTTTCGGTAAACTCGGTCAGGTATTCCCCACGGTGGAAAATTTCACCTTGGAAAACTACAAGAACGCTTTGGCCACCGAAGTTCAAGTCGTGGATAAGAACGGGGACATACTTTTATTCGATATTCCGTCGATGATAGGGAATACTATCATTATGACGGTAATAAGAACTGTCCTCGGAACCATCCCACCGCTTTGCGCCGCGTATTGTTGCGCTAAATATAAGTTTTGGGGAAATAAATTCTTCTTCTTTTACGGCGTAGTGTTCGGCAGCATACCTTTTTACGGGGGAACGGCGTCCGTTTTCAGATTGCTTAATATTACCGGTCTTTACAACACCGTCTGGGGTATAATGTTTCTATCGATCAGCGCGTACGGGGGATTTCTGTTCTATTACAGTTTCTTCAGAGGGATAGACTGGACGTATGCCGAGGCGGCGTTTATAGACGGCGCGTCTCATTTCCAAGTGTTCATCCATATAATGTTCCCGCATATTGTGCCCATACTGCTCGTATTCCTTCTCGGCAATTTCTTCACGAATTGGAACGATTGGATGACCAACTATATGTACCTGCCTTCACAGCCCATGATAGCCTACGGCGTTTACAAAATAAGTTCTCTTGCCACGGTGCGGGGGAATTGGTCGCTGCTGTTCGCCGCTATATTCTTAAGCATAATAATACCGCTCATCCTGTTCTTTATATTCAGGAAGAAGATACTCTCCGTCGCCTATACGGGCGGGCTTAAAGGGTAAAATACGGTAAAGACGTTTTTATGGTACGAGGGATAACGGGAGAAAATCCGTTTGTAAAAATAAAAAATATTCAAGAAGGAGTTAAATAATGAAAAAAGTTGTCACGTTGTTTTTGGCGGTTCTGATGATGATTGCCGTTTCCGCTTGCGGCGGCAGGAAGATCAACAACAATCCTACGGATAAACCGTCCATCGTTTTAAGGTATTACGAGGCGGGTTACGGCTCGGAATATATGGAAGAGCAGGTAAAAGCCTTTAACGCCCACGCGAGCAAAGGGGAGTACGACTTTTACGTTTCCGCGATAGGCGATCCCGCTATAGCGCAGACTATAGGCAGTTTGCTCGAACAATCGAAGATGTCGGATTCGGTAGTTATGCCGGACGTTGTTATAACTACGTCTTTAGGCTTTATAACGAATGGCATAAAGGGCGATATCGCCTGTCTCGATTCCGTTTTCGCAACGGAAGTTGAAACCGCCGCTTCCGCCACGGGCAAGATGACGATCGAAAACAAGTTGAGCGACGCCGTTATAGAGAAATACGATGTGCTCGGGCACTATTACGCGCTGCCCTTGCAGGCGGGCACCACGGGCATAGTTTACAACAAAAAACTGTTCAACGAATATGGCCTTACGGAGCCTCAAACGATGGCTGAAATGTGGGAGTTGATGGAAGATATCGACAATCTGCCGAGGAATAACGACAGTTCGGTAAACAACGATATATGCGCTATGATATACCCCTCTATGGCGGTGGACTATTGGAAATACGTCACCGAGGCGTATTGGGGACAACTCCTCGGCCTCGAGGCGAGGAACGAGTACAACGAACTCGTAAATGCCGACGTGAAAGTGGTGGAATATCAGAAATACTACGAGGCGATCTTCAATAACGTTATATCTTTCAGCAATTCCGGCCCCGGCGACGTACACGCCCTTACCACTTCGTCTTCTCACACCCTTACGCTTGCCGCGTTCGCCCAGCAGAAGGCGCTTATGACCATCTGCGGCGACTGGGTAGTTAACGAAATAGGCGGCGCAATGAACAAAGCGGATCTCGGCTTTATGCTCACCCCGCTCATCTGCGACGTGAACACGAAGAAAGTCATCGCCAAAGCAACGCCTTATTCCGAGGTGTTCGCGGGCGTTAATATGGGGGATTCTTCCGCAGTTGCCGCCGCGGAAGATAAATATATAAAGGTAGAGAGAAGTAAGGTAGACGCTTCCGTTATTCCTTCCGAAGACGCGAGCCGCGATTACATCTACTTCCGCAAGGTAACTTACAGCAACGTCGGCCAGGTTAACGGCATAGTTCCCGCAAAAGCCAAAAACGTTGAGTACGCAAAGCAGTTCCTCGCGTTCCTCGCAACGGACGAAGCTCTCGATATCTATTATAAAAAGACGGGCGCGTGGCTGCCCTTCAACTATAACTTCACGGAGAGCGACGCCGTAGCCGCAGGTCTTCCCGAACTCACGGTAAAGACGCAGCACCTCGGTCTGGTAGCGGATTCCATTATAGATATCTACCGAAGCAAGGGCAGAGTTTATAACCTTATGGACGTTATGCGCGGCTCGGGTGCGGACTACATCGTTCGCCTTTTACAGGGCAAGACCACCGCTAACGCGCTCTATAACGATATCCGCAGCGGGGTTACGGGTGCGTACGCAAGTCTTTCGGACGATATCCGTATTTACGAGGCGGCTAACGAAATAACCTATTGACGGAGTGAAAATAATGAAAAAGATAATTTCCTTTTTACTTACCTGCATTATGCTTTGCGCAGGCGTAAGCGGCTGTAAGTCCTCTACGAAAACCGATATAAAAACGGGGCTCTACGCCATGCCCGTGGAAGAATCGTATAAACTTCCCGTAAAGGTACTCGGCGACGACGTTTTACCCGTAACGATATTCGTTTCGCCCACGCCCGAACACGGCGACGGGTTCGACAGAGTTCCCTCTTTGATAAACGATAAATATTATACGCTTTTGAAAGAGGCGGGAGTAAACGTTGTTTTCGGGCACGACGAGAAGGGCGAAGATATCGTTAAAAACCTCGATCTGTGCCAAAAATACGGTATGGCGTATTTCCTTTACACGGATACGATGGACTTCTATAAGGATACCGAGAACGGCATAGTTTGCTACCCCGATTACAGCGCGGCGGAAAAGAGCGCGGTCAAAAAGAAATTTGTGGATACGATAGCGCAATATGCCGATCACCCCGCCTTTGCGGGCGTGAAGTTCTCGGATGAAAGGGGAATAGATATCTTCCCCGCGCTTAAAGCGGCTACGGAAATATTCAACGAACGCTTCCCGGGTAAGATAATGTATCACAACCTTTTGGGCAACGCCGCGTCGAAAGAGATGATGCAGTACGCGCCCCTTTTCGGCAAATACACGCGCGTTACCAACGAGAATTTGATAAAAGACGGGTATAATTATTACGTTACGAATTTCATCGAGACCGTTCCCTCGAAGTTCATAAGTTACGATCATTACCCCATTTTAACTACGGGATTAAATCCCCGTTGGATGTACAATATGTCCACCGTTATTAACATAGCCAATAATCACGGCGTTGCGTTTTGGAATTATTTGCAGGCGGATAAGTACGACGAATCCGTTGCCGTTCCCAACGAGGCACAGATGCTTTGGCAGGTCAACACCTCGCTCGCCTACGGCGCAAAGGGTTTGGAACTGTTCCCGTTCTTCTGTCCGTTATCCTTCTGCGATGGAGAAAGGAACGGCACGGTCGTAAACTGCATAAGCGGTACGGGCGAAGTAAACCAACTCTATTACGATACGAAGAACGCCCTTGCGCAGGTTTCTATGATGGGCGAAGTGCTTATGAATTCAAGGTGGAAAGGGCTTATGGTGTCCTCTACGGGCGTACCCGCTACGGAAGTGGTACAGACGGACGTTCTGCCTTCCTTCAACCATCTTGACAGCGTTACCTCAACGAACACCCACGTTATAGTGGGATGCTATAACTATAAGGGCAAAACGGCTCTTCTCGTTGTCAACAACTCCGTGGTAATGCCCACGAACGTAGTTCTCAACTTCAACGTGGAAACGAAGGGATATTATATCAAGGACAGCGCGAGGTACGATTATACGAGCAACGGTAAACAACTTATCATACCGTATCTCGTGGCGGGCGGATCCGCGCTCGTGGTTATAGACTGATAGGTGTAAGATGAAACGCAGGGAAGAAAACCCTTACGTTAAGGGAAGGATACCGATAGTCGCGTTTTGTTCGCCGTCACCCGCGTTCGGGGAGTATCCGAACAGGATAAACGAAAAGACCTTTTCCTACCTTAAAGAACTCGGCATAGATATTCTTTTAGGGCACGACGAGGTATTCGGCGAGGACGAGGAGAAAAACGCCTACGTCTTCAAGGCGATGGACTATTGCGAAAAATACGGGATAGACTACTGCGTGCGCATGGAGATAATGCACGAATTCGTGGCGATAGAAAACTGTTCGTGCAACCCGCAGTATAAGCCCTTCAGCCGCCTTACGAAAGGGGAAAAAGAGAACCTTAAAAACAGGTTTATATCGCAGCTCGGGCGGTGTATGAACCATATGGCGTGTATCGGCATAGCGTTTTTCGATGAGCCGGGCACGGAGATGTTCGATGGTATAAGATTCGCGAGAGACGTATTCAAAAGCGAGTATCCCGATAAATTGTTCTATATAAACCACGTTTCATGTTTGAGCGACGATAAGATCTATTATTACGGGCAGTATGGGCGCGGAGTGAAAGACGTTTTGGCTAAAACGCCCGCTTTCCCCGAACTATCGTTCGAAAACAGGCTGAAAAGATACGGCGTTTTTATGGACGAATTCTATGAAAAGACGGGTGACGACGACGTTTTCTCCGCCGACGCCTACGCCGTTCAGAACCTCGGGGGGCTAAACAAAACCGTAAACAGAGTGTTGTACGATCTGCCGTATTTCGCCCGCAAAAAAGCCGAAGAACACGGCAGGCACTATTGGAACTTCTTGCAGGTCTCCGGCGGGTGGGATGGCTATTGCAGATTGCCCGTATACAGCGAATTAGCCTTGCAGATAAACGTATCTTTGGCTCTCGGCTGTAAGGGGTTGGAGTTGTTCCCGGTGTGTTTTCCGAAGGATTTCGTCGGAAGTTCCGCATTCGGTTCGCCCATAGATATCTACGGCGAAAAGTACGATACTTTCGAGCCTCTTAAAAAAGCCGTATCCGCCGTGAAATCGATAAGAGAAGAACTTGCCTGTGCTAACTATCTCGGTTTCACTCTTTCGGGAAAGTTTACGGACGTTGAAAAGCAGGGATATTCCGCTATTGACGCGCTTTCTTTAAAAGACGGCGAGGCTATATTTACGGGAAGTTTAAGCGGTATAGATCTGTCGGAACTTCCCGAAGATATCTCCGTTAAAAGCGATGTACAGGTAGCGATAGGTATCTTCCGCAAGGGGAACGAGAATTTGTACCTGTTCGTCAACAACAGCATAATAACCGATAACAACGTAAATATAACGCTAAAAGGCAAACAAAAAGTAAAAATCATTTATAAGGACGAAGTTTCCGAGATCTCGGAAAAAGAAATAAATAAGGGGTTACCCGCAGGCGAGTGTTTCCTCGCTATAATAAAGGAGCAATAAAATGAAAACGAAAAAGATATCTTTGATAGTATCGTTCGCGCTCATGTGCGTTTTTGCCGCCGTGCTTGCCGCAATCGGAACAAACGGCACTACGGCGCGGGCGGACGCGAATTATACGATAACTTTTCACTATACCGACGAGAACTATTCCGAAACGTCGGTCTCGGAAGATTTCCCTGCGGGAACTATCGTTTCGGAAGATATGAAATACGTTCCGTGCGCGCTCGGCTATTACTTTATCGGTTGGGATAAAGACGGCGAAAGCGTCACGGGGGATACGGACTTGTACGCCGTTTACGCCCTTTCGGAAACGACGGACGACGCGCATACCGTGACTTATAACGACGACGGCTCGATAACGCTTTATAACGGGGTGGCGAGCCCCGAATTCGAAAGCGGCGCACTGCTTAAAACTTATAACTGCTATACCGATTTCGAATTGTCGTTCACCATATCCGACAACAACACTACTTACAGTCAGTCCCGTGGTCCCATGCTGTATTTCGGCGATTGGTTAAAATACTTCCTCGCGTCGGGCAAGGAATCTTCGGGCGAAAAACGCACGGAAGTGCAGGCTCAACCCATGACGGGCGCCATGATACAGCAAAGACCGCATACGAACGGTACCGAGGTCATAGCCGGCTGGTTCAACGCACCTATGGAGACCGCGGTAAAAATAACCGTTTTAAACGGCGCATTCAGAATACTGATAGACGACGGCAGCGGGAATTTTATCGTGCCGAATTGGTGGTCACACGACGATACTTATAACGACGGATTCGTATCCCTTCACGGGTTCGATACCACGGGAACGATAGGTTTCGGCTTCGTAGCCGGCTCTACGGGATCGTACACGCTCTCCGATATCTCCGTTAAAAATCTCGACGGCAAGAGCGATCTCCTCTCCCGCACGCTCTCTTACAACGTGGCGTCGCAGGGCGCGTTCGAGGCGGCGGTTTCTGGCGAAAGCGGCATTCAGTCGGTATGGCTCGGCAATTCTCCGCTTTCAGAGGACGAGTACACCGCCGCCGTTGACAACGACGGCGTAAGGTTGAGGATAGAAAACTCCGTAATGCGCGACTATATAAAGTATGCGGCGAACGATAGACTCCGCCTTTGCGTTTATTCGGAGAGCGGCGCGTACGACGCGGCGGAGATAGCGATAAACGGTTTCGTCGCCTGTACCGTAAGATTATTCGACGGCGAAACGCTCCTTTCGGAACAGCAGGCGGTAGCGGGCAAGAGTTTCGTTCTTCCCGCGCTTCCTGAAAGTTCCGTGGGTTGGTACGTCGGCGGAAAGAGGATAAACAAGAGTGTTATTTATCCCTCGGGCGATCTGGATATCACCGCGAAGTACCCGACCGACGAATTCAACGTGGAACTTAAATACAGAAATCTTCGTTTCAAAGAAAAAACGGAAAACATAAAGGTCGCTTACGGCACGGTGTTTACTGACGAAACGTTCCCGCTTGACGAGCCTTACGGATACGTGTTCGCGGGGTGGGACTATTACGGCGCGGTGATCGAAGATATGACCGTCACGGCGAAATATTCTCTCTATTCCAAGGCAAAAGGTTTTTCGCTCGACTTCGACGGCATACCCGAAAACTTGAATTATATAGAATACGTAAGTTCGTTCGGCAACACCGACCTTTCGGATAACTATATGTACGTTACGGGTGCGGCGATAGGCTCGGGTATATATACAAATCAGAAATT
>JAFTDZ010000152.1 GCA_017453885.1 Clostridia bacterium | reverse complement strand
AGGGCTTTAACTATATTCATTCCCTGCCGCGTGAGCGACGAGAACCCCACGAGCATCGCCGCCCCGCCCTTGAATTCTTCCCGCCGTATGATCTCCGGCATAAGGGAGAGGTAGGAGTTGCTGTCGAAAAGCCCTTCCGCCGCGATGTAATTTTCGTATTCGTTATATATGTAAACTATATCTTTTATCTTCCCCGCGAGTGCGCCGCCCATAGCCGCCCCCGCCGAGAGATCCGAAGGCGTAACCCCCGCGCTTTTAAGTTGGGCGATAAGTTCGTAAAGGCTCACCGCCGTGCCGGCGTTGAACGCGCTGCGCTTAAAGCAGGCGAGATTCTCCGCGCCGCTCAAAAGTATGTTCTTCACGACCATTGCGGAAGATTCTCTATCCAAAACGTCGCCTTTTTCGCGGGAAAAACGGCGAATGAACCGACTGAACGAGGTGACCTGCACGTTGAAAGTTCCGCCGCCGCAAGCCCGCGCGACTTCGGTTTCAAGGCTCATGGTAAGTTTGTCCTCGCAGAAGGCGAACATCTTCCGCGCGGGATCTTTGCCGAACGCGGCGGCGCATTCGCCGGCTTTTCCGATCGCCTCGGCGTAAGTTTTGCAAGCGTAAAATTTAAGCATGTTTTTATTATATCATATATCTTAAGCGTTTGTCACATATTTGAAACGTTTGACAAACGAATTTACCGAAACTTACCCAACCTGCCGAAAAACAAAAAAACCGCCGCTCAAAACATTTACATTTTGCTCCGCTTATGTTATAATATAGTTTGAAATTTCACGGCGGGTTTTTCCGCCGAAACGGACGAAACGATCTGAAAAGGTCGCATTACGGAGCAAAATGAAAAAATTACTTATCGCTTTAATCATATTTATATCGGCGTTTTCTTTTGCGGCGTGTTCCCGCCAGACGGTGACCTACTCGCCCGAAAAACCTTACTGGCTCAAAAAAGATTCTTACGGCAACAGCGTAAGCGCGGGTTTTTCCGAAACCTGCCGTTATTCCGTGACGCATAAAGACGCGGAAACCCCTAACGCGAACGTGACCGCGGAGTATTCGGACGACTGTTCTTATACCGTAGAACTGACCTCGGTGAAGTATCCCGCGGACGGGGATTCTTACAAATACCTGCTCACCACCACTTACGATATGCGCGGCAAGTATATCATCGGCGAAACGGAATACCCCTTCGAGGACCTTACCGTTTACCGCACCTATTTCACTTGGGACAGCGGTTTTAACTTCGTTTATTCCGAGCAGGAAGCGCAGTCTACCCTCCCCGTAAACGGCGCCGGCGCGACGGACGACAAGGGCAACGCCGTTTGCAAAATAGGCTTCAGAACGACCGTTACCTACGAGGGGAACAACGCGACGACCACCTTCAACATAACCGAAGGCGATCCTTCCTACTTCGCTTTGAAGGACGGATTTTCCTCGACTTTCAAGAAGTATAACAAGAACAATTATATAGATACCAACCTTCTTTCGTTCGCCGTCCGCTCGTTCGACTTTGCCGACGAGTTGAATTATTCCTTCTCCTCTATCGACGCGCTTTCCAACACCAAGCACAATATGCAGATAAAGGTAAACGAGGCGACGACGATAAACGCGAAAAACCTGATCATAGAAAACGCCGTAGTCGGCTCCAAACAGGGCGACGAGGACCGCATTCTAAATCAGGACGCCTATTCGGTAAGCGTGAAACTGAACGAAACCTATAACGGAACGGCTATGACCTGCGTTTATTTCAAGAACGCTGACACCTACCACCACTACCTGTATTCTATGTCCACCGTTCTGCCGTACTCTCTCGGCTCGCTAGAATACACACTCGTAAAAGTTGACCGTACGGAATAATTAAAACTTAATTTTTCCCCGATAAAATGATATGCACCCCTAAAGCCGGACGCTTCACGGGGTGCGTTTTTTATTTGAAAAATTTACTCGAAACGGTTGACAGGTTTTGATTTGCGGCGTATAATATATATACCCTATGGGGGTATTTAGGAGCGATTATGGAAAACAAAAGTTGCCCGCATTGCGGGGATAAAAAAACGATGCGCAGCGAACAGGATCTTTCAAGGCTTATAAAGAGGCTCAACCGCATAGAGGGGCAGATACGGGGCATTCGCGGAATGCTTGAAGAAAACGCCTACTGCGCGGATATTTTAACGCAGGCTTCGGCTGCCGCCGCGGCGCTCAATTCTTTCAATAAAGATCTCCTCTCCTGCCACGTTCACACCTGCGTAAAGCGAGACGTTCTCGACGGAAAGGACGACAGCATAGACGAACTTATGGACCTTATCTATAAGTTTATGAAGTGAGGTTTATATGGAACAATATAACGTAACGGGCATGAGTTGCGCGGCGTGCAGCGCAAGGGTGGAAAAGGCCGTTTCCGGAGTGGAAGGGGTTACTTCCTGCACGGTAAGCCTTCTCACAAACTCGATGGGCGTAGAAGGTACCGCCCCGCCCGAAAAGATAATAGCCGCGGTAAAAAACGCGGGGTACGGCGCGTCGCTTAAAAACGCGAAAACTACGGATAAGGGCGGCGATTCCCTTCAAGATACCGAAACGCCCGCCCTGCTTAAAAGGTTTGTTTCATCGCTCGCGTTTTTGTTGATACTTATGTATTTTTCGATGGGGCATATGATGTTCGGGTGGCCGTTACCCCCCTTTTTCGCGGAAAATCACGTCGCCATGGGCTTGTTGCAACTTATGCTTACGGCTATAGTTATGGTGATAAACCAAAAGTTTTTCATAAGCGGGTTCAAGGGGCTTATCCACCGCGCGCCGAATATGGATACGCTGGTTTCGCTCGGCGCAACGGCGGCTTTCGGTTACAGTGCCGTCGCGCTGTTTTTAATGACGGGGGCGCAGGTTTCCGGCGGAAGCGAGGCCGCCGCCGCTTATATGGACGAATTTTATTTTGAATCCGCCGCAATGATACTCACGCTTATCACCCTCGGAAAAATGCTCGAAGCGCGTTCCAAGGGCAAGACGACCAACGCCTTAAAGGCACTTATAAAACTCGCGCCGAAAACCGCCGCCGTAGAGCGGGACGGAACGGAAATAACGATACCCGCCGAAGATGTGCGGGCGGGAGATATATTCGTCGTTCGCGCGGGGGAGAGCATACCTGTCGACGGCGAGGTGACGGAAGGGTTCGGAGCGGTGAACGAGGCATCGCTCACGGGGGAGAGCATTCCCGTGGATAAAACGGCGGGTTCTTCCGTTTCCGCGGGGACGATAAATCTTTCGGGCTTTATGCGGTGCCGCGCAACGCGCGTGGGCGAGGACACCACCCTTTCGCAGATAATAAAGACGGTGAGCGACGCCGCCGCAACAAAGGCGCCCATCGCAAAGATAGCGGATAAAGTTTCGGGCGTATTCGTGCCGGCGGTAATCGCCGTAGCGCTCGTGACGATCGCCGTGTGGCTGAGAATAGGGCGGCCGATAGGTTATTCGCTCGCACGGGGAATATCCGTGTTGGTAATAAGTTGCCCGTGCGCGTTGGGGCTCGCCACGCCCGTGGCGATAATGGTGGCGAACGGCGTAGGCGCGAAGAACGGCATTTTGTTCAAGACTGCCGCGTCTATCGAGATAACGGGCAAAGCGCGCATAGTTGCGCTCGACAAGACGGGAACGGTCACTTCCGGCAAACCCGCCGTGACCGACGTTCTGCCCGCGGAAGGCTTTACCGAAAACGAACTTATTTCCCTCGCCCTCTCGCTCGAAAAAAAGAGCGAACACCCGCTTGCAAAGGCGGTGGTAGCGGAAGCGGAAAGGCGCGGGATAATTTCCGCCGAGGCCGAAAACTTCACCGCGGTAAGCGGCGGCGGGCTTAAGGGAACGGTGAACGGAATGGAAGTTTACGGCGGAAATTACGCCTTCGTTTGCGGGCAAAACGCCTTGCCTTCGGGCGTTGAAAAAAACGCCGAAACCCTCGCTAATGCGGGAAAAACGCCGCTTTTCTTCTCTTCCGGCGAAAAGTTCGCAGGGGTTATAGCCGTTGCCGACGTTATAAAAGAGGATGCCGCTCAAGCGGTAAAAGAACTTAAAGGTATGGGCGCGCGCGTGGTGATGCTGACGGGCGACAACGAGCGCACGGCCGCCGCGATAGGAAAGAGCGCCGGTATAGACGAGGTGATAGCGGGCGTTCTTCCTTCCGGAAAAGAACAGGTTATAATAGAACTCAAAAAACAGGGAAAAGTGATTATGGTGGGCGACGGAATAAACGACGCGCCCGCCCTCACCCAAGCAGACGTAGGCGTAGCGATAGGCGCGGGGACCGACGTGGCGATAGACGCCGCGGACGTAGTTCTGATGAAAAACCGCCTGAAAGACGTGCCCGCCGCGCTCCGTTTGAGCAGAGCCGCCCTGCGGATAATCCGACAAAACTTATTCTGGGCGTTTATTTACAACGCGCTTTTGATTCCGCTTGCCGCCGGCGTATTTTCCGTCGCGCTCGGCTGGGCGATGGATCCCATGTACGGCGCCGCCGCGATGAGCCTTTCCTCGTTCTGCGTGGTGACCAACGCCCTGCGGCTCAACCTCGTAAAGATAAACGATCCCTCTCGGGATAGAAAAATAAAAGACAAAACGGCGGAAAAAGCCGTGAAAAAGGAGGTTTCTATGGAAAAAACATTGGTAGTGGAAGGTATGATGTGCGCCCATTGCGAGGCGAGAGTGAAAAAGGCTTTGGAAGGCGTAACGGGCGTTTCTTCCGCCGCGGCGGATCACGTTAAGGGGATCGCTACCGTCACCCTCTCCGCCCCCGTAGCGGACGAAGTTCTGAAGTCCGCCGTAGAGGCGCAGGACTATACCGTTAAGGAAATAAAGTAAGCAACGAAAAAGGCAAGAGAAGGATCTTTCCCTCCCTTGCCTTTTTTATAAAATTCAATTTGTAAGGAACATATATATAAGCCAGACGATAAGCCCGACGATGCCCGTACCGAGAACGGCGGCGATGGTCGCTTTGACGGGCGAAACGGGCGTTTTGCCTATCAATTTGCCAGTACTGCCGTTGGCGTAGATAACGTAATTTTTCTTTTTGTAAGAATACGATATTACGTAAACGGGAAGCATAACGTATTTATAGGTCACGTCCGAATGTCTGGTGGTTATATTCATATAATCCACCCTGTCGCAATGGCAGGAAGCGATGATCATTTCCCTTATCTTCGCGTCGATGGTCTTTCTCGCGTCGCTCCAACAGGTCTGAATGTCCCTGTCGTAATGGTGCGCTACGTAGCCGGACAGAAACTTGTTTTCGTAAACGCAGGCAGACGACCAGTCGAACGGCGCGAGCATATTCGCCTTCTTCTTCTCCATATGCGAGCCGGCGTTTATCAGAATGTCGTCAAAGAAGTGGTTGAACGTTCCCCTCACCTTTCTCCATACGACGTAGGTTTCGGTATGGGTGTTGCCTTTGGAATCCCTCACGGTGCGGGTATGTTCGTCGCCCACGCGCCCTTCGTAAACGGAATCGGTATTGCTGTCGAACGTGAAATACGGCATAAAAACGCCCTTTATCTTATCCGCTTCAACCTGCTTTTTGAAAGCCTTCGGCGCGAATAACTTGCGTTTTACCCACTTTTTGAAAATTTCGAATATCTTTTCCTTGCCGAATTTGAATGGTACCACGGCGTTCGGTTTTATCCCTTCGAGGTCCTCTTCCGCCACCACGTGCGGCGTTGAACAGAACGGACAAATACCTGCCGTTTCGCCCCTGTTCACCACTACGCGCGCGCCGCAGTTTTCACAGTTGTAAACGAGAGTTTCGCTGTTCCACCGCTCGTTGTTTTTAAGCGCGTTTTCTATCGAGATCTCCTCTACGTCCGCCGACTTTGAAAAATCTTCCGTATAGCCGCAGTACGAACATTTCAGTTTTTGCGTTTCCGGATCGAATGTCATATTGGATCCGCAACTTTTACATTTTACGCTGTCGGTATTCTTTATTACCTCAACGTTTTCCGCTTCGTTCATATAAACCCTCTTTTTCCCGCGTTTTACGGGGGTAAATGAAAAAAGACGCGGGTATTTCACCGCGCCTTGTTATCAGAAATTATTCAGTTCGTCAAGCATCGCGTCGAGGTCCGCTCCGTGAACTTCCGCCGCCTGACCTACGGTTTCGCCGTGGGCTATCGCGCAGCCGAGGCAATGCATGCCGTAACTCATAAGTATCTCGCCCGCGTTGGGGTTGATCCTTATAACGTCCGCTATAACGGTATCTTTGGTTATTTGTTCTCTTTCCATAATTATATCTCCTGAAAATTTATTTCTATAAATATGCGTAAAACCCACGCGTTTTATTTATTACTGAAGTTTTTTTCCGCATTCGGGGCAGAACTTCGCGCCCGCTTCCACTTCGTTGCCGCATTCGGGGCAGAAACGTTTTACGTTCAGTTTTTCGCCGCAGACAGGGCAGAATTTAGCCCCGGCGGGAACTTGCGCGCCGCACTTTTGGCAAACGGGGCCGCCCGCCGCCTGTTGAACGGGTTGTTGCTGCTGGGGTTGCTGTTGTTGCTGTTGCGATTTGAACGCGTCGCTGAACATTTGCCCCATTCCCGCGCCCGCGCCGAGGCCTACGCCCGCGCTCATGAACGCGCCGCCCATTCCGGGATTTTTCGCCGCGTCCTTCAACGCTTCGGCGGCAGCCATACGCATCATAACGTCCGTCTTGTCGCCGAGTATGCCGAGGCGGCTCCTCTCGTCGAAGGCTTTTTCCACTTCCTGCGGAACGGACATATTCTCTATTACGAATTTTGTGAGTTGCAAGCCGACTTCCTTAAAGCCTTCCTGCACGGTTTCGGTTACGGCTTGTTGGAATTCGAGCGTATTCCCCGCGAGGTCGAGCGCGGAGAGTTTGCTTTCGCCGATCGCGTCGGTCACGTGAGAAATAATAAGCCCTTTAAGGTGTTCCACTATATCCTGCGTGGTGAACGTGGAGTTGGTGCCGAAAAGTTCCTTTAAGAAGGCGCCGCAATCGTCCACCTTGAAGGCGAACTGACCGAAGCCGCGCACCCTTATGGATCCGAATTCGGGATCGCGCATCAGTATCGGGTTCTGCGTTCCCCACTTGTTCCCCGTGAACTGTTTGGTGTTGATAAAGTAAACTTCCATAGTAATGGGCGTCTGGAAGCCGTACGTCCACGCGGCGAGTTTGGTGAGTATCGGGTAAATGTTGGTATCGAGTTTGTAAAAACCGGGAGCGAAAACATCGCAGATCTGCCCTTTATAAACGAAAACCGCCATTTGCGATTCCCTTACGGTAAGGGTACTTCTGTTGTTCACTTCCCTGCCGCTGTTTTTGAACGGGTACTTATATACGAGTATGTTATGCGAATCGTCCGTCCATTCTATGTTTAATCTGAAAAGTGCCATAAAATTCTCCTCTTTCCCGCAACGCGTGGCGGGAATAAGTTTTTTTTACTTGTTTATTTTCAATCCGTCGGAGAACGCGTCCCCGACTCTTTCGGTAACTTTATAATAGCCGAGCGTATAGGGATCGAAGGCTATCGCTTCCATAGCGGAAACATCTACGTTGCCGCCCTTCATTACCCTCTCGTCGGCGGTAACGTTCACCACTTTGCCTATAACTCCTATCCCCGTGGCGCCCGACCGGTATTCCGCGAATTCGCATTCGAGGCACACGGGCATTTCGTTTATAACGGGCGCGTCCACCTTTTCCGCCTTCGCCGCCGTCAGCCCGCTCTTTGCGAATTTTTCCGCGTCATCATTGCCGGAAACCACGCCGAAATAATCCGCTTCTTTAAAGTGCTTCGCGTCCGCAATGCTCACGGTGAAAGCCTTCCTCTCCTTGATATTCTTCACGGTTTTGTGCGTTTCGGTGAGGTTTAGGGCGACCATATCCCTGTCGAGCATGGCCCCCCAAGCGGCGTTCATAACGTTAACGCTGCCGTCCTCGTTATAAGTAGCGACCAAAAGCACCGGCATCGGGAAGATGGCTTCCGTGGTCTTTATGCTTTTTCTCATAACGCTTCTCCTTCAAAATACCTTTTTACTTGTTTTCGTTCATTATTTCAGTAAAAGCGGAATAATATCTTCTGCCTAATTCGTATACGGACGACGCGCAAAAATGAATATCGTCACCGTTGCGTATAGCCTCGTCGTTTGATTTCAGCCCTTCCGCCGACACGAATTTACCGCCGCCGAGATCCTTCAACGCGGCTTGCGTCGCCCTGTAAACGGCCTGAACTTTCTCCTCGTTCTCCAAGCCCCATTTCCAATGCGGAACGAATTCGCCCGCAATAACGGGAAACGCGAACTTATCGTAACGGTCGCGCGCGGTTTT
>JAFTDZ010000151.1 GCA_017453885.1 Clostridia bacterium | reverse complement strand
GACAACCCGAACCCTTGGGGGCACACTCAACTTGACGTGGGCGAGAATTACCGTTATATGCCCGCGGAAGTTACCTGCCGCATCACCGAAAAAGGCGAAGTTTTGACTGCGCTCGAAAGTATTTATTCGTTGGGAAAATCCACCGTTCGCATAGAGTACAGGGTTTATAAAAACTTCCCGTATATCGACGTTAAGGTAAATTCCACCTGGAACGACGAAGGCAAGGGCTTAAAACTCGAAATTCCCGTTGCGGCAATGGAAAAATTCATCGGGCAAACCGCTTACGGCACGCAGGTGAACAGAACGGAAACCGAAGAATCCACGCATAAATACTGCGCCGTAAAGGAAGGCGAAAATTATCTCGCCGTTCTTAAAACGGGTTGTTACGGCTGTTCTGTCGAAAAGGGAAAACTTTATATAAATATCCTTAACGGCTCCGTTTATTGCGCACACCCGGTAAACGAGTTCCCCGTTATCGACGAGAAACGCTTTAATCGCTACGTAGAAACCGGCAGGCACGAACATTCTTTCCGCCTTTACGTCGGGAATGAAAACTCGCTCGACGCGGCGGCTGAAGAATTCGTGAACGAGCCTTACGCGCTCAACGTTTATCCGCACGGAAACGGGCGGAAATTAATAGAGAATCCCGTTGCGCTTTCCGATAAGGAAATAACGCTTTCGGTTTTCCGACGCGGCGGAAAAGGCTATACGATAAGGCTTTATAACGGCGCTCCCGCAGAAAAGGAAGTTATCTGCCGCGTGGGCGAAAGCGAACTTAAACTCCGTTTCGGAAAGTACGAAGTAAAAACGCTCGTTTACGATAACGAACGGCTTACCGAACGAAGCGAAATGATATTTATAAATAATGAATAGGAGTTGTTGCCAGATACACGGCGATGTTTTATGAAGAAAAAAATTAAAGCGTTTTTAACGTTGGGATTATGTCTGTTTTTGATAGCGGCGGGAGGAGAAAAAAAATTCGTTCTCGCCGAAACGGCTACTGATGAAAATTACGCCTATCAGATCACCGCAGTCGGAGAAAACGGACTCGACGGCGTCACGTCCGTCTATTACAGAAATGCAAAAATAAAGGCGATCTCCTTCGATCTTCTCAAAAGTTCCGATTGCGGAGAATTCGGCTTGATCGTCGCTGGTAGTGCCGACGATATTGAGAACTTTACGGCAGCATCGAATTACGTGGTTTTTTCATCAGACGGGGAATGGCGCGGTTCGGACGGCGTTTCCGTTTCGCGTAAAACCAAATTACAAAGTGGCGCGAACTATGTTTTCGCTATGGATAAAAATGCCGTTTATGTGCGAAAAAGGGGGTTTTTCGATTCGGACTACATTGAAGTTTGCAATGTGACGTTTCCTTTCGAAAGGAGCGGCGTCTGGGGGCTTATAGCGTTTTCGGAAGGCGTTTATTCATCTACCACGATAATCGATGATCTGAAGATGACGGATGAAACCGGTAACACGGTTTTTTACAACGAATTTAATTTCAGCAACATAGGCGATAAGGGAACGCTTAAAGTTTACTCAACGTTCGGCGGCTTTGCGGAAAAATTCGATAAACAGACCTTTAACGTTGCCTTTACCGACGAAAGCGGGAACATTCTATCAACTCAAAGGGTGTGCGAATATAATTACGCCACGCCGCCTGCCGCGCCCGAAAAGAAAGGATTTACTTTCGATAAGTGGAGCGGTGATCTTACTTGCGTCGATTCGGACCGTGTTTTTTATCCTGTTTATGCTGATGGGACGAAAAAGGGGTGCGGATCCGCGCTCGGCGGTGAATTGATCGGATTTTTTGCCGTTGCTTGTTTTTTGCTTAGGAGAAGAACAAAATGAAAAAGATATTGTGTTTTATCGTTTTATTTCTTATAATAATTGAAACGGCTTGTTCTTCTAAGGCAGGTAAAAGCAATAAGCGATTGAATTGCGTTTTAGATAACGCCGAAGTGTGCGAAGCGGTGAACGTTGACTGCGAGATCTCGGAATTCGGCATGGAACAGGGAAAAAGCCTGTACTTGCGACCTAACGGCGATGAAATTTCGGGCATTTGGATAAGTTCGCCCGCGCTTGAAAATTTTGACGATCATACTAAAGCGCATATAGAATTCTATTTGTTTGCAGACGGCGATTCTTCCGATTATAGCGATATGGAAGTAGTAAACAACGAGAATCTGACCGTGGATAGCGGACTCCCCAAAGGCAAATGGAACAGAATAAATTTCGATGCCACGGTGTATCGCAGAAACGGAAGGCGATGTGTTTTTATAGGTCTTATAAGAGGATCGGGCGAAAAGGTATACGTTTCCGAATTGACCGTTTCGGACGACGTATACGACGTGGAGAATTGTTTCGGCGGGGATATCCTATGGCAACTCGAACCTGCAAGAACGCAACTTGAAGGTTACGTTTGGGTAACTGAAAGCAAAAAAATTATCGTTATGGATGGCGGCGACGACGTTGATGCCGACAGACTTGTCAAATTGATACGAACATATAAAAACGAAGTTGATGGCTGGTTCATTTCGCATTTTCATAGCGATCACACCGGTGCATTGATAAAGATTTTAACAGATGAAGAGATTTATATAAAAAATATTTATTTTGACTTTAACACGGAAGACGATTTCCATAGTTATGACGGAGAGTTCGGTTATATAAACAAATTGTTACAAGCAATCGAGCAAAATCGCAGAAAAATAGGTAACGCGATAAACACTTCTCGCGGTGACGAGTTTACGTTCGATCGTTTGAAATTCAAAGTACTTAACGATGCGTATTTTGGTACGGAAAACGTGGGTAATAATTCAAGCGTTGTGTTCAAAGCCGAAACCGCGGGAAAATCTGTTTTGTTTCTCGGCGATCTGGCGAGTTACGGAGACGTTCTTCTG
>JAFTDZ010000150.1 GCA_017453885.1 Clostridia bacterium | reverse complement strand
GAACCGAAAAGATAGTATTCCCCTTTGTATTTATGTACTTCCGGTGCCCAAAACTGCTCGTTTGCCCAAAAACCTTCCGGACGTGTAAACACAACGAACGGCCCTTCGAAATTTACAAGATCGGTAGTTCTGTACGCCGAAAACGTGAAGCATTCACCGCCCCAAATGTTTTTATCCGTAGAACCATACATATACAGCGTGCCGCCGTCGTTCAGGATAAACGGATCTCTGATATTTATCTCTTCTCTCTTCATTTGTCCACCTTCTTCAAAAGGATGACTGCGCCGATCATTTCATCTTCTTCCGTCTGCCGTATCGTCAAAGAATCTTCCGTTTCTTTTACGGCGGTACCGTAAACGAACGCATCATCTATTTCATAGTCGCAAAAACATTCGTTTCTCACGGTGAGTTCTCGCCCTTTGCCGAAACCGAAAAGCCAAGCGACGGCTGTTCCGTCCTCGCCGTATCTGACAAGATATCTTACACCGTGCAGATGGCGAAGGCTCGTTACGTTGTCGTTGATATTTACGAGCGTCTTTCCGTTTTTTATAGTAGGTTTGAGCCTTTCGTAAAAGCAAACGGATCTTTCCACAGCGGAATATTTTACTTTATCCAGCGCGAGTAGATTACCCGAAAGACAATACCTGCCGAGCATTCCCTTGCAGATGGTAAAATATATCCTCGCGAGGGAATAGTCCTGCCTGAGCGTTGCCCATATCTGCATCTGACGCGGCAGCATATATCGGTGAAGATCCGCAGCGATAACCGCCCCTTCTAACCCCTCGTGCGCGTCAGAAAAGGACGCCATATCGGCAAGGCTGAGAAATTTCGGCTCTAATCTGTGTCCGCCGGAAGAACATATCTCAATAACGATACCCGGTATTTCACGCCGTATTTCGCGGATAAACGCCATCACCTCTTCTATGTGCCTACGCATTCCCTCGCCATAAGATTCCGCGCCGTCGCACCCGATGCCGAGGCCGTCGTTATAATCTATCTTCACATATCCGAAGTTTTCTTTCTTTAATAACCCTATAACTTTTTCAGTAATATATTCTTTGACTTCGGGTTTTCTGAAGTCGAGGAGTGCCCTCTCCCGATGCTGTATCAAATCACCGTCGCGCGTGAGCATATAATCTCTGTGCGTGCCGAAAAGCAAACTGTCGGTCGAAACGCCCTCGAACTCGAACCAAAGCCCGGGGATCATTCCCTTGCTCCGTATATAATCAGTAAGTTCTCTCATTCCGTAGGGAAAGAGTATTCCGCTCGGATTCCAATCCCCGAACGTGTACCAGGAACGCTCGTCCTGCCGCCACCAACCGACGTCCACTACAAACTCTTTAACGTTCAAGTCCGCGCATTTGTCGATAATAGGTTTCAGCGTAGCCATATCGGGGTTGCCCCAACTAAAACAATATTCGTTGTAAATAACAGGAATATCTTCTTCCGACGGCGTTTTGACGAGTCTTGCCGCATAACATTCCTGCAAAGCGGCAGCGGCATTCTCCAGTCCGCCGCAAACGGCGGTCACAAATCCCGAATACGTGCGGTAACTTTCGCCTTTTCGCAGAATTTTTCTGAATTGCCCCGTTTCAAAATCCGTTATCCCCCCTGTCAGGTTGATACTCGTTTGATGATGCGTGGCATCTATATACCAACTTATGGGCGCTTCCAACGATACCGCCCATGTGCAATTTCTGCCACGATCTTCCACAGCATAAAAAGGCATGTGTTTACGGCACGGCAACGAACCTACGGAACCTATTCTCGCCTGTCTGATACCGTAACTCGACCAGGAATCTTCCATCTCCAAATCCGCCGCCGTAAACGTTTCCAATTTTCCCTCGGCGCTCCAGTTTGTCTGCAGACGATGCAGATAAATATTATCCACGTCGTTTTCCGCGCAAAACGGAGAGATCGACGAGATCGAGAAAGACGAGATCATTTCCACGGCAATCTCTTTTTCGGCGGTATTCTCTATCACGTTAAAACATTCCAGCGCGTTGACGCCGATCTCTTTTTTGACGTGATGCTCGAACACCTGCCCTTTCCCGTTTTCAAAAAATGTAACGACTTCCGTAACGTTTTTCCCCTGTTTGACCGTTTGCTTTCTATACGCGAACTCGTAGCAGGAGGATGAATTGCCCATACAATTCCCGGCAAAAAATTCCTTTTCGCCTATATCCCCTTTAAGCGCTATCTGTACCATGGGCTTGTTCCGAACGTGCGTAAAACCTTTATTACGGATATATTGCATATCGAACTTATCGTCCGTAACAGCGTCTTTCAACGCAGTCGGAACGACCGTAAAACTCATCAACCCGTCCACATCAACATAGAGCAGCGTTATGTTTTCCAACTCAATAAATTTCTTTTTTACTTGCATTTTACAGTAATACCGAATTTCGTTTTTTAATATGCTGGCAATCGCTGCGATCGTCAGTTCTCTCCGTACGTTATTGTGATATTCCAATACGTCTGGTCAAAAGTATAGTTGCCGTTACAGTTCAACACAAAATAGACAAATTGCCCTTTTTTGATAGTAATGTCCGCATTGAGATCGTGAAAAGCGAGATCCGTGCTGTCAATGATCTTTTCAATCACGATATCGTCGTCGCCGGTCGCGATATACACGTAGCATCCGTCCTGACCGACGCCGTTCCTGTTAACGGGGCGGCGCTGAACGACCGTGCGAATCGATATTGCCCCGTCCGCGGGGGCTTTCCAGGCGCGAATGACCTGATCTAACTGGGCGGGGTGAGCGATGTTCGCCTCCACAAGACAGTTAGGATCTTTCGCTCTCCAGGTACACATCTCGCTGTCCCAGATCATATATTGCGTGTCGTCGAGCGAATCCCTCGCCGTAAGATAGTACCAATTTTTATATCCCTGCTCTCCCGAAAAATCCTCGCGATTGTTATACCTCGCGTAGATTTTCCGGGGCGTTTGTTCCGCCCCGTCTGTCGTCTCAGCGGCGGGCGTTTCTTTTATCCCGCAAGAACCTGCCGTAAACATGATTGTAAGAACGCAGAAGATCGAGAAAATTTTTATTAAATATTTCATTTTGCCCTCCTTTTCTTTATCGCGAAGACCGGCAAAAACAGCAAGAAAAACGCGCTTGTGCCCACGTTGCCGCCGCATCCTTTTTTACCGGAAGAATTCCCGCTATCGCTTGAGCGCGACGCGGCTGAAATATTGTTTTCCGTAATCGGCGTATAATTATTTTCTATGCCGAGATAAGACGCGTAATCGGGTTTGGGCGATATATATTTTTCAAGGTCACTCTTTTCGATAACATCCGTTTCATCTCCTTCCAACGCGTATTCGAAATTGAGAAGCACTTCCGTGAAATACGCGACGGTATCCCCATCCGTATTTTTGACGTAGAACAGAATAACGTCGCCCTTGTTTACTTGTATTTCAAGCGCAAACTTCCTTTCCGTAAAATCGTTAAAGGCAAACGCATCGTCCCTGACCGAACGGTCGTTATGATACATGGAAACGTTTACGCCGCACAGCCCGTCCGTAGACAATAAACCGACTGTACCGTCCGCCCTGAAAACGCCCGTCCTGTCCGCCACGTAGATCAAAAGAGATCCCGTGTACGGGCTTGGAAACATCTTAGCCTTCTCAATGCGGTTGTTCCATTCGGGGCCGGACCAAGCGTTATAGCCTACCTTGCCGAAGCCGTACTTCATTAAAACGTAGTTATCGGGATCGCCATACGCATAGAACCACCCCGTCTTTCCTTGTTCATCGGAAAACTGGTCGGTTTTCATCTCTATCGTAACATCGCCTAATCCGTTTACTTCTTCCCCTTGTACGGAAACGTTGTACTCCACATTCAGGTTAAGGTCGCCCGTGACGGTAACGCCTGACGTCTTATCTCCGGGAATGCTGACCGAAACGAAGATCAGATCGCCGTTATTCAACGCTTCGTTCAAGCGGAATTCCGTGAATTTCTTTTTGGAATTTGTCTCATCGCCGAAAAGGAGAACGGACTCGCCCCAGTCCCCGTTATCGTAAATTCGCTTATAGACGTTGACAGTAACCGTATTTTCGAAAGAATTCTGCGTGAAATTACCTTGAATGGTGGCTAAGCCGTCACCCACAGCCTTGAAAATACGCATGCTTGCGGACGCGGCCGCTACGTTCATTTCGTCCTTTTTGACGTAGAGCGAGGCAAATACGTTACCGCCGCGGTAGTCTTCGTCCGTTTGATCGAAAAGGTAGTATTTATCCGACGGATCTCCGTAAGCGTAGTAGATATTATGCTCGCCCTGCCGCAAAGAAAATTGCGAATCGTCGGCATCGGTGCTGATCTGCCATCCTTCGAACGTATCGATCGGATCGGCTACAAAGTTGAACGCCGCGGTGATGCAAGACACCTTCCACGGAGCGGAACAACGATACCTCAAATAGACTTGTTCGCCCGTTTTGACGCGAATATTCTGCGTGCCGGAAACGGTTTCTATGCTTTTGATCGTATCGGGTTCGATCGTATCCGCTGCGACCGTAACAAACGTATCGCCGGAAATCAAGATCAAGTCCCATTGCGCCCATTCTTCCGGCTCACCGAATAAAGCGGCGTCATCGCCCTGTTCCGTTACGGAACTTCTCGCCGTAACGCCGAGAACGGAAATACTACCGTCCTGCGGAGCGGTATAGCACAGCCCCGACCAACCGTAGCCGGAATTAGGGTTACTGTAGAATTTATTAGTCCATACGTTACCCACGCTGTTGAGAGAATTCGGCATGGTAAACCAATATCCGGGCGTATCGTATCCGGCAAAGTCCATCGCGTTGATTTTGGAAACATGCAACTGTTGATAAACGTATTTCAGGTTTTCATCCTTATTCTCTACGAGCATAGTATTTTGAAAAATACCGACTTTATCGCGCAAGGCGTTAATATCTTTCTCGTACGTAAAACTAAAGTCGCCCTTGTCCGTCTCGATATTCTTTACCCTCGTGAGAGGTTCCGGAACGGAAGAAGAATTACACACATCGTATCGCACGCTCACGTGGAATATCACGCCCCCGCTCTTTTTCCCGGTCGCACGTGCAATGAAGAACAACGTATCGCCCGAAGATACTTCGATCTCTTGTTCGTCTATATCGATCAGATTGTCGCCGTCGTTTGAGAGAACGGCGTCCGAAAGCAATACGCGCGTATTCGCAAGGTCTCCGCCCTTCGCCAGAACTATACCCACGGTAACGCTTTCGCCCGTGTTATTGTCCATATAAAGTTCCGCATCGCCCAAAACGGAGATCTTACCGTTTTTGGAAATGACCTTCGCGCGAATAGCGTCAAAATTTTCAGACGGTTGCTGTATAAGACTCAACCGATAGATACGGTTGAATTCTTCCTGTCCCTGCCAGATATTGTAATACGGAGAATACAGCATATAAATCAGATCCCGTTCGGAAAAATTGCCGCTGTAATGATACCAGTTGTTTTCTCCTTGATAAGTAATCATCTGTTCCGTCAGCGGATCGAGATCCTCTGCCTTCGCCCGTTGAGAGATTATACCGGAGAAGAAGATCGCAAAAGCCAATGTCAGCGCGGCGGCGAGAATTCCGCCGCGCAATCTTACTATCTGTTTTAACATTTACATTAGTCCTTTTTTGATTTTATAATGCAAGCGCCTACAAGCGTCAAAACCGCCCCGAATGCCGCTGCCGCGCCGATATCGCCCATACAACTGACCGATGTTTCGCTATCCGCATCGCTTTCTGTCGGGGTGCTTTCTTCATTGCTGTTATCCTCGCTATCCGCGTATTCGGATGATGATGCGCCCGGATATTCTTTCTGTTTTTCCGTCACGGTAACCGTTACCGTCGCAAATATTTCCGCATTGTCCTTGAGCGCCGCGGTGACAGTCGTAGTTCCCGCTTTATGCGCGGTGATCTCGCCGTTTCCCACGGTGGCGACCGTCTCGTCGGACGAAGTCCATTCTATCTCGCCTTCGGCTCCTTCGGGAATAATGGTTGCTACCAGCATTGCGGTTTCGTCTTCTTCAAGCGTTATCGTACCGTCTTCGATCCCATCCGCCGAAATCTCGATCTCGGTAACGGGAACAATTGTTTCCGTAGCAACGCTCGGCTCAATGTAGAAATCATATACGCCCGCCAAAGATGATACCGTCCAGGCGGGGCCGTCAAACATAATCGCAACAAACGCATTTTCGCCCACGGCTATTTCATTTGCTTCGGTCACGGTGGAAAGATCGTATTCGCCAGCCGTCAAAGTCTTGACTACGGTAACCTGTCCTTCATCGGACACGATAATATCAGCCGTATTGCCTATGACCACGCGACCGATGAGCGTAACATATCCCGCGGAAGGAGCGTAATACATCATACCGGAAGCGCCCGTCCAGCCGTTATTCGAATAGAATACGCGATAGGCATTGATACCCGTGCTGCAACCGTCATAATTCATGCCTGCCAAGCGGTAAGGGGCATCTCCGCCGTTCGCGTCGAAGTCGAACCAGGCAAAGTTGCCGTCAGTGCCGCGATAACCGTATATCTGCCTGCCGCTCGCCGTAATGGTCTGCGTAAGTTTCATGCTCTCGGTAAGTATAGGATGATAATCGACACAATCTTCCGTTACGGTCGTGGCGTGCCCGCCCGTGAGTGGCATTGCGGCTGCGTTCAGGAGAGATGCGCCTTCGCCTTTACCCGTCCTTTTTGTGAGTTTTAGCCCCGCATCGAACGTGACGCCGTCCCAAGCGGCAAGGGTTTCGTTGGTTTCCGCCACAAAGAACAGTACGTCGCCTGCGTTTGCGGTGATGGTGACGTCATCCATAAAAACGCCGTCTTCCGAAATCTCCGAAAGGTCGTCTTCAAACAGAACAGCGTTGCCGTTCGCCGAGCGGTGAACTACCTTTACATCGATAATTTTATCCGTTGCGTTGACTTTCAGAACTCGGCCGTACAGATCGATCTTACCGAATTCGGGAACAACGTACGCTTTTATCACATCCGCGCCGAGCGGGAACATCGAATTAAATTCTCCCGTTATAAAGTTTGCGATATTACCCTGCCCCTGCCACCAACCGCGCGGTTGATTATAGTACATACGATATAATTCGCCCTCGGAAAAATCGCCTGTAAGATAGTACCAATTGTCTTGTCCCTGATAGGTCAACGGCGCGACGGTATTGACTGTGATATCCGCCGTTTCGGTCGTATCGACCTCATCCGCTCGCACGGTTTTTGCGGTGAACGCAAATCCCGCGGCAAATATTGCCGAAAGCGCGATGACCGCAAGTTTTGCAAAGAAATTTCTTGCTGTTTTTCTCATTTTGTTTTCTCCTTATTTTTTATATTTAGCGGCTTCCGCGGCATATTCCTGTATCATGGAATTGCCTTGCCAACTATTCAAAAAAGTATTTACGAATTTCGACCAGTCATCATTGTATTTACTTGCCGAAACTTTAATGGAATCCCAATCCGCATTTCCGATCGTAGATCTGTTATAAGCGTCGTTACCGTAATTTGTGGAGATAAGGCGAATGAAATATTCGTAACTCTCCTTTCCTATATTATCCCAGTTTTCGATAACGAGCGGCGTTTGGATATAACTGTAATCGTCGATATATGAATATTCCTCCGCCATCTCCATATAGGCGTTGACCTTTTCGTAATTCGTGGAAAAACCGGGATTATAATTCAACGACCAATCGACGAACATATGCAGATCGAACGCCGTGTCCTTCGCCTTTGCCGTGAAGTTGTATCCGTTTGAATCCTGCCCCATCAAACTGACTTTTTCACCGTTTTCCACCTTGTAATGCATACCTTCAACGCCGTAGGTGAACGTGTCGTAACCTTCTTCGCTCAACATAAACTCAAGCATATCCAGAATTGCGCCGATCTTATTTCTGCTTATATCCGCATTGATACACGTTCCGCACCAGAAACCGGGATTACCGCGCAGTCCGTACGTTCCGTTCTCGCCTTTCGGCGGCGCGATAACGGCTATTGCGGCCTCCGCCTGCTCGGTCGTCAGATTATTTGCCGCGCGAAGTTGCTCCACGTACGTGTTGTAGTAAACGTTATCTACCATTATACCCGTCCTGTTGGAACAGAAGTTCTGTATTTTTGTGGCGTCCGTCATAGCGGTATAATCGGGATCCATAATACCCTCTTCATACAGTTTATTAAGGAAAGCCACGGCATTCTTATTTTCCTCGGTCACCCAACTTGCCGAATAACTGCCGCTGCCGTCGGGTACCCATCCCCAGTAGGTATTGCCCATCGCCTCGAACACCCAATTGTTGTACCACATAAGATTCCCGCTACAGGTATATCCGTAGGTGTCGTTCTTGCCGTTGTTGTCGGGATCATAGATCGTAAAAGCCTTTGCCAGACGATAAAATTCCGTAAGCGTCTGCGGCAAAACAAATTTATATTGCTCGTACAACGCTTCCGTCATGGCTGACGCGGAAAGAACGATACCTTCGGCGACAAGGATATTCGCAAGTTTGTCGTTCAGATTGTCGATCCAGTCTTTGCGAACAAACATTACGTGCGTCTGTTTGATCGTGATAGGTAAAAAGTAATATCCGCCTTTCAGATAATCTACCCTCTCCACCAACCAGTCGTACTCGTGCAAACGCTTATAAAGATTCGGATGTGACGCCTGCGTTATATAATCGGCGTAATTAAGCACCGATCCGTTCTTTATCATCTTTTTGAACGTATCCGGGCGATCGACCGCATAGTGAATGAAAACGTCCGGCAGATTTCCCGTATTATACAGGTTATTTATCGTAGATTCCCAGTCGCCGTAGCCGCACGTTTCCGATTTGAGTTCATAGCCATGCGCTTTCCCCTTCACGACCGAATAAATCGGAGAATTAGAACGCCTTGCCGAATTGAGAGACGAAAAATCCCACTTGAACATAGAGATTTCGCCGTTGTCTCTTTCGGTATTATCCTTTTTCCCGCAACCGACAGAGCCGACCGCGAAAAGCAGACACAACGTAAGACATATCAGTTTCAAAAATAAGTGTTTCATAAAACCTCCTTTAACCTTTAATTCCGCCGAGCATTACCCCGCGAACAAAATATTTCTGCACAAAAGGATAGGCAAACAGTATGGGCAGGATCGACAAGAGTATTGTCGCCGCGCTTTGCCCCTCGGCGTAAGTTATCGTAGAATCCACCCCGCCGCCCGCGTCCAGCGCGGTGTTCGACGAGAGAATATTCCTCAACGCCAGAGAGAGCGGCGCGTAATCGGAATTAGTGATGAACAGCATCGGCCAATACCAGTCGTTCCACCTCTCCACGGCGTAAAAAAGAGTGACCGTAGCGATTCCGGCCTTGCTGAGCGGAACGACAAAACCGAGCATAATGCGCAGTTGCGAAGCGCCGTCGATTATGCACGCCTCGATCATATCATCCGGTACCGCTCGGAAAAAATTCCTTAAAATGATCATATTGAATCCGCTTATGCCGAACGGAATGATAACGGAAAAAACGCTCACGGCGTTGTTTTGCATCAGCCCGAGATTTCGTACCGTGATATAGAAAGGAATAAGTCCGCCGCCGAAAAACATCGTGAACAGCACGAATAAAAAGAATGCTTTCTTGAACGGCATATCTTCTCTCGACAGGGCGTACGCGCCGATAATGGTAAGTAGCATATTAAGCGTAACGCCTACGACCGTGACGAAAACGGATACGGCAAACGACCTGCCTATATTGTTCTGCAAAAAGATATACCTGAAGTTCTCCAACGTAAAATGAGCGGGCCAAACGATAAAATTGCTTTGATAATAGTCCGTCTTGCTCGAGAACGCTATCATTAATTCGTATACGAGCGGGAAAAGGCAGATCAGCCCGAACAAAACGAGAATGACTCCGTTTATTATATTAAAAGCAGAAATTTTGTTTTTCATCGCAGTACCTCAGTCGTACAGTCCTTGTCCCGTTACGCGTTTTACGATAAAGTTGCTGGAAATCAGTAGCGCAAAATTTATTATCGCTTTGAAAAGCCCGAGGGCAGACGCTTTTTCCACTTCGCCCTGCGCGATACCGATACGGTAAGCATACGTATCCAGAATATCCGCAACATCGTATACTGACGCGTTATATAAATTAAAGATAGAATCAAATCCCGCGTTAAGTATGTTGCCGACCTGTAACAGGAACATAGTGATGATTATGGGTGAAATACAAGGCACCGTGATGTGCCGCATTCGCTTAAATCTCCCCGCGCCGTCAATCTCCGCCGCCTCGTATAACGTCGGATCGATACCGCTCATACCGGCAATATAGATAACCGTGCCCCAGCCCGCATTTTTCCATATTTCGGAAAGGAGCAAAATGACGTAAAAATTTTCCGATTGCGTGATGTAACTTACGCGGTCCAGCCCCATCATCAGTCGAATATTGTTGAGTATCCCGCCGTTGACAGCCAAAATATTATATACGATGCCGGAAATAACCACCCAAGAGATGAAATACGGCAGATAGATTGCCGTTTGAATACTCTTCTTCAGTTTCGCGTTCACGATCTCGTTCAAAAAAAGAGAAAGCATAATGGGGAACGGAAAACAAATGAGCAATTTGAGCGCACTGATAATAATGGTATTTTTAAGCGCGCGCGTAAAACCCGTCGTGTGGAACAGCCAAATAAAATGCTGCCAACCGCCATTTCCCGCCCAAGGGCTACCGAAAATGCCGAGTTTCGGATAATAATCCTTAAAAGCAATGATTACCCCATACATTGGATAATAACAGAATGTTATAAACCAGACGACGACAGGTATCAGCAAAATATATATCTGCCAGTACTTTCTGATGCCCCTGCCCGTTTTTTTATATTTTTTCAAGTTCAAAAGCAATTTATCACCTTCAATCAACAAAAATACCTTTTATACGCACTTTACATTTTTATTATAATATGATAATATAGTCGTGTGAATATAATAAATTATTAAAACAATGAGGAATATGCTCATGCAAGAAAATAATACGCAGCAAAAAAAATTGTCGAAAACCACCACGGAAGATATTCTTATCACCTTTCCGTACCATCAGATGGGCGTACCGATCAGCGTGCCGCTCGTCAGCATTGTAAATTGTACCCCGCTATATAGAATCTATCGGAAAAAAACCGACCTCTTTTGCTTTGAATATATCCTTTCGGGCACGCAATATATTGTGGAAGACAAAAAATATAAGGTTTCTTCAGGCGATTGTTACATTATATACGGCAACAGAAAACATCTTTATTATGCAGACAAAAACGATCCCCCTAAAAAAATATGCATCTGCGCTTATGGGAACCTCATCAGTGAGTTGCTTAAGGCGTACGGGATCACACAGACGGTCTTTCATAAAAGCAATGTGTTGCCGATCTTCGAAGATCTAATTTCATTCGCCCAACAACAACCCGACTACTACTCTTTCTGTCACCGCACGGCGATTGCCATACACAAACTTATCGACGCGATCTCTAACGATACCGAAAAATCGACTTTTATTCCTCAGTATATAGTAGAGGCAAAAAATATTATCGACAAGTCCGCAGAGAAAAAACTCAATCTGGAAGCCGTGTGCAAACAAGTTGGAATCTCAAAATCTCAACTGATAAAAGGATTTAAGAAATATTATAAAAAAACGCCGTACAATTATTTGGTGGATATTAAAATACAAACGGCAAAAATCCTTCTTGTCAACACGAATTCAACGGTAAAAGAGATCGCTTATTCATTGAAATTTCCCGACGAATACTATTTTTCAAACCTTTTTAAGAAGAAGGTGGGCGTTTCTCCATCGAGGTACAATATATCCTCAAAGGAATGATATCCTTTTCGCAAAATCGACATTGTATGAAAAAACGAACTAACTATAACAGATGTCAAGAAAAACGGAAGGTTTTGAGGTGAAATTCCGGGGAGTTTTTTCTGGAATTTTCACTTGAAATGTATGCCGAAAAGACGGGCTCGCCCGCCTTTTTCGTTATGAAAGAATTTTAATTTTTCAGGTTATTCGTAATCTTTTCCGCTCTTTAATATACGGAAGATCACTCGTAT
>JAFTDZ010000149.1 GCA_017453885.1 Clostridia bacterium | reverse complement strand
TACACCTGACGCGCGAACTTGCCGAGCGCAGGATCTTCCCCGCGATAGACCTTTACGGTTCCGGAACGAGGAAGGACGAACTTCTTCTTTCCGACAGGGAGAGGGATTGCGCTTTCCTCGTGCGAAGGTTCATAACCCGCGAAGAAGGCGTGGAAAGGCTTTTGGATATGATAAGCCGCACGTCGTCGAACGAGGAGTTCACCGTGAAGTTCCCCGCTTGGGTAAAACTCCTCGAAAAGTGAGTTAATGTGAGAAAAAGGGCACTTTTATAAAAAATATGGCAAAGACGAAGAAGGAAAACATAAGAAATTTCTGCATAATAGCGCATATAGATCACGGTAAATCCACCCTTGCGGACAGGATAATAGAGATGACCGGGCAGGTTGCCGAGAGGGATATGGAAAACCAACTGCTCGATTCTATGGATCTCGAGCGGGAACGCGGCATTACCATAAAATTGACGCCGGTAAGAATGTCTTACAAGGCGAAGGACGGGAAGGAATATATCTTTAACCTTATAGATACCCCCGGTCACGTGGACTTCACGTATGAAGTTTCCCGATCGCTCGCCGCGTGCGAGGGCGCGATACTTATAGTGGACGCGTCGCAGGGGATAGAGGCGCAGACTCTCGCGAATACCTACCTCGCTCTCGACAACAATTTAGAGATAATGCCCGTTATAAACAAGATAGATCTCGTTTCCGCCCGCCCTGACGAAGTGGCGAAGGAAATAGAGGAAGTTATCGGGCTGGACGGCGCGAACGCCCCGCGAATTTCCGCGAAAGAGGGCATTAATATAGATCGGGTGCTCGAGCAGATAGTGGAACTTATCCCCCCGCCGGAAGGCGACGACGACGCTCCGCTCAAGGCGCTTATCTTCGATAGTTACTACGACAATTACAAGGGCGTTATATGCTTCGTGAGGATAGTGGACGGAACGGTGCGCGCCGGCGTAAAGATAAAGACGTTCAATTCGAGCAAGGTTTTCGACGTGGTGGAAGTGGGCACTTTCGATCCGCACTTAAAGCCGAAGGCTTCGCTCTCGGCGGGCGAGGTGGGCTATATAGCCGCGAGCATAAAATCCATTCAGGATACCACCGTGGGCGACACGATAACCTCGGTGGACAACCCCGCCGCGGAACCTCTGCCGGGGTACAAAAAGGCGCTTCCCGTAGTGTTTTCGGGGGTTTATCCGCTTGACGGAAGTAAATTCAACGACCTTAAGGACGCCCTTCTGAAACTTAAACTGAACGACGCCGCGCTCACATTCGAGCCGGATAATTCGGCGGCGCTCGGCTTCGGTTTCCGTTGCGGCTTCCTCGGCCTTTTGCATATGGAAATAATCCAGCAGAGGATAGAGAGGGAATTCGACCTCGACATTATAACCACGGCACCGTCGGTTTCCTATAAGGTATATAAGACGGACGGGAGCATGGTGGTGGTGAACAACCCATCGCACCTGCCGCCAGCCACCGATATAGATTATATGGAGGAACCGATAGTTAAGGCGAGCATTTATTCCCCGCCCGATTTCGTCGGGCCGATAATGGATCTCTGTCAGGAAAAGCGAGGGGTTTTCCTCGATATGTCGTATATAGATTCGGGTAGGGTGCGGCTTTTATACAAACTGCCGCTCAACGAGATAATTTATGACTTCTTCGACGGGCTGAAATCCCGCACGAAGGGGTATGCCTCGTTCGATTACGAACTCGACGGGTACGAAAAGAGCGACCTCGTAAAACTCGATATGATGCTCAACGGCGACGTGTGCGACGCGCTTTCCATCATCGTCCACCGCGAAAAGGCTTACGCCCGCGGCAGGGCGATAGGCGAAAAGTTGAAGGACGTTATACCCCGCCAGATGTTTGAAATACCCATTCAGGCGTGCATAGGCGGTAAGGTCATCGCGCGGGAAACGGTAAAGGCGCTCAGGAAGGACGTACTCGCCAAATGTTACGGCGGCGACATAACGAGGAAGAAAAAACTTCTCGAAAAGCAGAAGGAAGGCAAGAAGAAAATGCGCCGGCTCGGAACGGTGGAAGTGCCGAGCGAGGCGTTTACTTCCATACTCAAAATCGATTCGGAATAACGCGATAACGTGAGAAAAAGGCGGCTTTTGCCGCGAGGAGAACATTGGTTTATGTCGGGCATATACGTTCACGTGCCGTTTTGTAAATCAAAATGCACCTATTGCGACTTCGCCTCTTACCCGAGGGAAACGGGCAAGGCGGAGTTGTATTTTGCCTGCCTTTATAAGGAGATGAAGGCGCGCGCCAACCAGTACCGGAAGAAGAAGTTCGACACGGTGTATATAGGCGGGGGCACGCCGTCCTTCGTGGATGAAAAGTTCATCGTGGGGGCGATACGGCAGATAAAGGACAAGTTCGACCTGTCCGCCGAACCGGAAATAACCATAGAAATAAACCCCGGCACGCTTACCGAAGAAAAACTTTCCGCATATAAGGCGGCGGGGGTGAACAGGTTCAGCCTCGGCCTGCAATCGGCGGACGACAGAATGCTCGAGAGGCTCAACCGCATACACACCCTTGAAGATTATCTTTCGGCGGCGGAGATGTTAAAAGGCGAAAACTTCAATGCGGACGCGCTCGTCGGGTTGTTCGACCAGACAGAAAAAGACCTTGAAAAAACCCTTTCGGTAATAGCGGACAGCGGAGCGAGCCACGTTTCCATGTACGCTTTGAAGCCGGAGGAAGGCACGCCTATCTTTTCATCTTACCTGAACGGCGATCTTCCCGACGAGGACGCCGTTGCCGACCTGTACGAATTCGGCGTAAAATATTTGAAAAGCAGGGGTTTTGACCGTTACGAAGTTTCAAACTTCGCGAAAAAAGGTTGCGAATCCCGCCACAACCTCAACTACTGGAGGAGGGGCGAATACCTCGGCTTCGGGGTGGCGGCGTCGAGCCACGCGGATAACCGCCGCTTCACCAACACGGAAATTATCGACGAATATATAAAATGTATATTATCCGGTCACTTCGCAGAAATTTCTTCGGAAGAGATAACGGGCGACGAGATACGTTCCGAATATCTGATGCTCGCGCTGCGCACCGAGGCGGGCGTTGACCATGAAGAATTCCGCAGGCTTTTCGGCAAACCCTTCGAGGCAACTTTTAAGGAAGTTTTGAAAAGTCAGGGCAAATATATGGATATATCCGGCGGCAGGGCGAGGATAAAGCCGGAGTACCTCTTCGTTCAGAATTCCATAATAATATCGTTTATGTGAATTTTTGCCGCAGCGTATTAAATTTAACAAAACGGAAACAAATAAATGGTAAAATAACCTTAAATTTCAGTTTCATTTAAGTCGGCGGCGGTATAATCGCCGCAAATAAACTTCAGGAGGAGTATTATGAAGATCGTTAAAAAAATTTCGGCATGCATAGCCGCGCTCGCTCTCGTTTTAAGCGTTGCGGCGTGCAATTTATTTAAGAGCAATACCGACGGGCCTGTCGTAAACGCTTACGATATAGCGGTGCAGAACGGCTTCAAGGGAACGGAGAAGGAATGGCTCGAAAGCCTCAGAGGCAAAGACGGGGACAACGCCAACACCGTTTACAAATCCCTTTATGAAGAGGCGAAGGAAAATTACGGTTACGAGGGAAGTTTTTACGATTTCGTAGCCGAATATATGAGCGGTTACGCGCAGGCGAGCGTGAATAAAAGCGTGGATATAGCCGCGGATAAAGCGGTGAAATCCGCCGTCAGCGTTTACAGCACCTTTTCAAGAACCGTTACCGTTTACGACTTCCGCGGAAACAGGACCACGCGCGAGGAAACTTATACCGGCGCCGGTTCGGGCGTTATTATAGATCTGGACGAGAACGGCAACGCCTATATCGTTACAAACTTCCACGTGATCTACGACGTGAACGATACCGACGGCTACGCCAACGAAATAAAAGTTTACGTTTACGGCAGAGAAATTTCTTCCCTCGCGGTGGAGGCGAAACTCGTCGGCGCGACGGCTACTTACGACCTCGCCGTTCTGAAAGTGACCGATTCGGAAATTTTCCACACGAGCAACCTCGCCGCGGCGGAATTCAGAGCGGACGGAATTGTGAGCGCAGGAGAGGAAATATTCGCCGTGGGCAACCCGGAAGCGAGCGGGCTTGCAGTTACTTCCGGCATAGTGAGCGTTGATTCCGAATATATTCAGATGACTTCGCCCAAGGACGGAAAGACCAAAATAGAATACCGCGTTATCCGTATAGACGCCGCGGTAAACGGGGGAAACAGCGGCGGCGGGCTTTTCGATCTCGACGGCAACCTGACCGGTATCGTCAACGCGAAGATAGTTTCCGACGAGATAGATAACATCGCTTACGCTATCCCCTCGGCGATAGTAAAGAACGTTACCGAAAACATAATAGCCAACTGCAACGGAACGGATAAACTGACGATAGGCAGATACGTGGTGGGCGTTACCATTGCCATAAAGAACAGTTACGCGTATTACGACGCAATTCTGAACGACACGCGCATCGTGCAGGATGTGGAAATATCGTCGGTCGCCTCGGGCAGCAGCGCGGACGGAGTGCTGAAAGCGGGAGATATTCTGAAGAGTTTCGAATATAACGGAAAGGTTTACAAGGTGGACAGGCTTTTCAGCCTTACCGACGTGAACGCCCTGCTTTACGAAAGGGGCAAGACGATAAAATTCACCGTCGAGCGGGGCGGGGAAGAAAAGACCGTTTCTATAACTCTCACCAACTACAGCAATCTCGATTGACGGGACGCGGAATACTTCATATGATGAATTCTCGCCTGCCCTTCGGCCGAAAGGTAAACGCGAGCGAACGATATGGGAAACGATAAAGAAGATGTTTTGAAAAACGGCGAAGAATACGGCGGTGCGACGGAAGCGAGGAGAGCGGTTTCGCAATTTTGCCTCGGCGAGAAGATAACGACCTGCGCGCCGAAGGGAATGCGGACAATGTTCCCCGATTCGCCCGCGCTGGCGGCAACTTTCGATACGGAGCAGATCGCGAGCGTTGCCGAAGCCATTGCGGAGGAAATTTCAAATTCCGTTTGCGTGAGGGAAAGTTGCTTTCCCGTAACGGGTTTTACGCCCGACTGCGAAGGTTACGGCTCGGACGGGCTGCTTTCCTACGAGTGTTGCCGCGCCTTCACGGAGGGGTTCGAAAAGCCTTCCGCCGGAAATTTATCCGCCTTCCCGGTGGTGAAATGCGACGAGGAAAATATGCCCGCTATAAGGCGCTGGCTTTCGGAAAATATGTCGCGCGGGATACAAGTGAGCGGTGAAAGGCGGGATTTCAATAAGGATCTTAAGCGCTTCAAAGGGGTGATTTACGCGTTTCCGGTCGATCCGATAAGCCTTGCGTCGAACGGAGATTTGAATGCGGAACTACGGGCTCGGGCGAGGAAATATGCGAAATCGGGCGTTACTGCCGGCTCGGCGTATTTCGGCGAAGGCGCGAACGGTCTGAACGAAAAGCAGGCGGTGGCGTTCGCGGAAAGGATAGCGAAATTGCCTTCTTCGGAAAACGAGAAGGATATAAAAGTTATATGTTCGGCAAAACACGTATCGCTCGCGAGGCACGCGGCGATGGACAGCGTGGTTTTGGTGAAGAACGACGGCGTTCTGCCTCTTAACGGGCCGATAGAGAAGGTTGCCGTTATAGGCGGCGCGGCGATGGAGAGCGGGGCGGAAGGCGGATATACGGAGAGGACTCCGCTCGATTGCCTTAAAAAGTGCTTGGAAGAAATCGACTTCCGTTACTGCCCGAATTTTTACGGCGATAGCGGCGAGAGCGAACAGGCTTTGAGCATAGCGAAGCAGTGCGACGCCGCCTTTCTGTACATAGGGAAGAACGATATTTCTGACGGGAAAAATTTTGAAAAAGTAGCCTGTTTCACGCAAAAACTCGCAAAAGCGGTCAAAATCACGGTGGTCGTATGCCTGTGCGCGCCGAAAGATCTTTCGGCATTCGCTTCCGCGCCGGCGATAATCGTGGGTTGGCAAACGGGCGAATACGCGGGCGCGGCTGTGGCGGAAACGATAGGCGGAATGCCTACCGGCGGCAGGTTGCCGTACCCCGTGAAAGCGGGCGAGGCGGACGGCAAGATTGTTTATTACCCGTTCGGCCACGGCTTGAGTACGGGTAGGGCGGAAGTGTCCGCCGCGGCGAAATCGAACGGAAAGGTGAAGTTCCACGCCGAGAACGACACTTTGAAAACAGTGAAAAGGAGCGTTATTTTATACGAAAAGACGGGTGAAAATTATCGCTTCACCGCGTTTGCGAAAGTGAGAATGAAGGCTATGCAACTGAACGTATTTACCTTGAAATTGCCCGACGGCTTACCTGCAAACGCCGAATTGTATATTTCCGCGCTGGCGCACGAAAACGGAAGCGAACGGCTTATTAAAGTTCTTGACTGAAAAAAGAAATATTTTACGCGCCGCGGCATAAAATATTACGAGGTGTTTATATGAGCATGTTTTGTAATGAAAGCGGCTATGAAAAAAATCCGCTTTGTTGTTCGCGCGAATATTACCGTAACCAGTACCGCGTTGACGGTAACGGGCTGCAACTTCCGCTCACTTTGGAGCAATTACTGAATATCGATACGGTAATAGTAGGCAACCTCGTATTTTCTTCCAACGGAAGCGGCCGCGTGGTTGTCGTTATGGCGCAAAATGCGAATAACGTGAGAAAAAGGGGGCTTTTCGGTTAATTCCTGCCGCCCTTTTCATATTCCGCGTGCGGCGCGGGGGTTACGAGAATGGTCTTGAAATCCGTATAGATAACTCCGCCGGGTTTTGCCTTCGGCGGTTTTTTCACATACTTTTTAAGGCAGTAATCCACGTGTACCTTGTCGCCGCCGCGCGCCTTGGAATAATAGGCGCATATTTCCGCCGCGAAGAGAAGAACGCCGTCCGGCACCTTTCTTCCTTCTGTCTGAACGATCACGTGGGCGGAGTGGAAATTTTTGGTGTGCAGCCAAATATCGTCCCTTTCGGACGATGAAACAAGGCGGTCGTTCTGCACGTTGTTTCTGCCCGCTTTTATCACAAAGTCCCCGAAAACAAAGATTTTCGGCATACTCGGCTGTTCTTTTTTCCTTCGCGTTCCGTTTTCTTTTTTAAGTATCCCCGCCTCTTTCAGTTCCTCGGCGAGCGCCTCGAAGTCGGAAGGGCGTTCGCACCGTTCGAGTTCGGAATATATATCCTGCAAATAGTCGAGTTCCGCCGAAACTTCTTCTTTCTGCGGGGCTACCGCGGCGAGCGTCTTTTTCTGTTTGGCGTATTTTTTGAAGTAATTCTGCGCGTTGCGGTTTGCGGATAGGGAAGGATCGAGTTTTATCTTCACCGTTTCGCCCGTTTCGCTGTAATAATTCGCAAGTTCGCACCACTCGGCTCCCTCGCGGACGGAATGCTGGTAAGCGGTCAACAGTTCGCCCTTTATGCGGTTTTCTTCCGCGTCCTCGCAGGAAAGTTCCTTTTCGGTCAGCGCCTGAAGTTTTTTGCGCAGTTTTTTCTCGTGGGCTTTCAGTTTGTCGGCTAACGTCTTTCCGCTCTGCCTGCGTTTGCGCTCGGCGTCTTTCCCGTCGAAAAGGTGTTCTTCCGCCTCTAAAAGAGTATCGAAAAACTTTCTTTCCCCGCCGATATGTTCATATTCGCATACGTAAAAATCTCCGCCGCAAACGTTGGGTTTTACGGGCGGGTTTTCGAGAAAGCCCGCGGCGAAGTCGTAAAACTCTGCCTCTTTTCCCTTAAAGGAAGTTACCGACGGCGAGCCGAAGAATCTGAACGTCAACTCCCTAGCGGTGGGCAGCGAAACGCCCTTCACGGTAGCCGCGGCAAACGCCGGCAGGTCGCCGCCGTTAAAAGATAAAAAAGCCCCTGAAACACGCGTTTTATCGGTTATTTCAAATTTATCCTGCGCGGGCGGCAGGGAATAAGCAACGCCCGTCAATAGCAATCTGGAGCCGTTCAGGTCGCCCACCGGCGGGCGGAGAGCGCCGAGTATCCTGCCGTTTTCCGTGAGAAATACGTTCGAATATTTGCCCATTATCTCGCACACGAGTTTCTTCTCAACCGCCTCGCGGAAGTCGTTTTTCGTGTCGAACACTATTTCGGTTATCCGCTCGTAGCCGAGTTGTAATACTTCCTTCACGGTCGCGCCGGAAAGGTGCTTGCGAAGGAGCATGCAGAAGTTGGGGGCTACGGCGGGGCTGTCGTAAACGGCGCGCGTCGGGCAGATCCTCGCGGACTGCGCGTTTGCCGAAATGCAAATCGCCACGGTCTTTCCGCCCGTGTAAACGGTAAATATCAACTCGTCCTTGGCGGGTTGCGTTATCTTGTTTATTTTGCCGCCGGAGAGAAGCGCGTTCAACTCCCTCGCGGCGATCTTCATGGTGAATGCGTCCTGCGGCATAGTCGCTCCGTTTTTTTGTTTTCGGAAAATGATCCGTTAAAATTCCCGTCCGGCAGCGGAAAAATAAGGCGAAAACCCGCGCGCTTTGCCGAAGCGGTATTATAATTATATAATAAAAAAATAAAAATGTAAAATTAAACACTTTACTTTTTTGTTTTTGTTTGGTAAAATAGCATAGCACAAAATTTTTATTCAGGAGAAAATCATGGACTACAAAGTAGAACAAGGCGAAAAGAGTACCGTAAAAATTTATATCACGCTCGATAAGGCGGAGTGGGCCGCCGCTAATTTACAGGCTTATAACAAAACGAAAGGCAAATATTCCCTTCAGGGTTTCAGAAAGGGGCACGTTCCGAAGGCGGTGCTCGAAGGCGCTTACGGAAAGGGCATTTTCTTCGAGGACGCAATAAACGAAGCCTTCCCGAAGTATTATTACGACATTCTCGATAAGGAAGCCGATCTCAAACCCATCGACCGCCCCGACATTGACATTCAGGAGATAAACGACGACGGGATAACGATGATAGCCATAGTTCCCGTTAAGCCCGACGTAAAACTCGGAGCCTACAAGGGTATAAAGATCGATAAAGTTGAGTATAATGTAACCGTTGAGGACGTTGACGCGGAAATTGAAAAACTCCGCGAGAGAAATTCCCGCATGGTGGACGTTACCGATCGCCCCGCCAAGGACGGCGACACGGTGGTTATAGACTACAGCGGAAGCGTTGCGGGCGTAAAATTCCCCGGCGGCACGGCGGAGAAGCAGAACCTTGTTCTCGGCAGCGGCTCGTTCATACCCGGCTTCGAAGAGCAGATAGCGGGAATGAATATCGGCGACGAGAAGGATCTTAACGTAAAATTCCCGGACGATTACCACGCTGAAGAATTGAAGGGCAAGGACGCGGTGTTCGCCGTGAAACTTCACGAGATAAAGGTGAAGGAACTGCCCGAAGTGAACGACGAATTCATCAAGGACGCCGTAGGCAGCGAGAGCGTTGACGCATACAGGAACGAAACCCGCGAAAAACTCGAAAAGAGCAACGCCGCCAAGGCGGAGAGCGAAACCGAAGATAAACTTCTCAAGGCGATAGCGGACGCTTCCGAGGTGGAAGTTCCCGACGCGCTTGTGGAAAGGCAGATAGACAGCATCATGCAGGATATAGAATACAGGCTTATGTATCAGGGCATGAAACTTGAAGATTACGTCAAGTATATCGGTTCCACGATGGAGGAGTTCAGAAAGAACTACCGCGCGCAGGCAGAAGTGAACGCCAAATATCAACTCGTTATCGATAAGATAATAGAGGTTGAAAACATAAGCGCGAGCGACGAAGAACTCGACGAGAGGATAAAGGAACTCGCAGAGCAGGCAAATAAGGAATTCGAGCAGTTCAAGGCAGATATGAATCCCCGTCAGAAAGATTATCTGAAAGACAGCCTCGTTATCAAAAATCTGTTCAAATTCCTCAAAGAAAATAACGAAATAGCGTAATTTACGAAGGCGGGGGTACGGGCGTGCGTCCGCCTTATTTTATAAAAATCAACGGAAGGTTATTATTATGGCACTTATACCGAGCGTTATAGAGCAGACGAACCGCGGAGAACGCGCTTACGACATATATTCGAGGCTTCTGGAGGACAGGATAATTTTTCTCACCGGAGAGATAAACGACGCCGTGGCGAACACCGTGGTGGCGCAACTCGTTTACCTTGAAAACAAGGACCCCGGGAAGGAAATTTCCCTCTATATAAACAGCCCCGGCGGCAGCGTTACCGCGGGCATGGCTATTTACGACACGATGAATTTCATCTCGTGCGACGTATGTACCATCTGCATAGGCATGGCGGCTTCGATGGGCGCGTTTCTTTTGTCCAGCGGGGCGAAGGGAAAGAGATTTTCTCTCCCCAACAGCGAAATTATGATACACCAACCCCTCGGCGGCGCGCAGGGGCAGGCGAGCGACATTAAAATACAGGCGGAACACATTCTTAAAATAAGGAGCAAGATGAACGCCATCCTCGCCGAGAACACGGGCAGGAGCATAGAGGAGATAGAGCGCGACACCGACAGGGACAATTATCTTTCCGCGTCGGAAGCCCTTACTTACGGCCTTATAGATAAAATAATAAAGAATAAATAACGGAGATATATGGAAAAAAATAAAAAATGCTGTTCCTTCTGCAACAGAGAGGAGGATAAAGTCCAACAACTTATCGTCGGGCCGAACGGTCTGTTCATATGCGACGAGTGCATAGAGATATGCCAAAGCATGCTTGACGATCTGAAAAGATCGGACAAAAGCGAGGAATTGCGCCTTTTGAAGCCCGAGGCTATAAAAGCCGAACTCGATAAGTATATCATCGGGCAGGACGAGGCTAAAAAGGTCCTTTCGGTCGCGGTCTACAATCATTATAAGAGAATAAATTCGCCCGCCGGCAAGGACGACGTAGAAATAGAGAAGAGCAATATTTTAATGTTTGGGCCCACCGGTTGCGGAAAGACCTTGCTCGCGAGGACGCTTGCAAGGATACTCGACGTGCCTTTCGCCGTTGCCGACGCGACCACCCTCACCGAGGCGGGCTACGTTGGCGAGGACGTGGAAAACGTTCTTCTCAAACTTATACAGAACGCCGATTACAATATAGAGAAGGCGGAGAGGGGCATAGTTTATATCGACGAAATCGACAAGATAGCGCGTAAAAGCGAGAATATGTCCATCACGAGGGACGTTTCCGGCGAAGGGGTTCAGCAGGCTCTGCTAAAGATAATAGAGGGCACCGAGGCGAGCGTTCCCCCGCAGGGCGGAAGAAAACACCCGCAGCAGGAATGCATAAGGATAAACACGACCAACATTCTGTTCATATGCGGCGGGGCATTTGTGGGGCTTGATAAAATAATAGAAAAGCGCAAGGAAACCAGCCAGATAGGCTTTCTTTCCGAACAGAAGAAAAGCGATGCCTCGGCGGACGGTTTCATAAGCGACGTTCAGCCGCAGGACCTCACAAAGTACGGGCTTATTCCCGAATTCGTCGGAAGGGTTCCGGTAACGGTCAGCCTGCACGGGCTTGACGCGGCGGCGCTCTGCCGCATAATGAAGGAGCCGAAAAACGCCCTCGTAAAGCAGTATATGAAGTTGTTCGCGATAGACGACGTGGAACTCGACATAACCGACGACGCCGTTGAGGAAGTAGCGAAGAAGGCGATTGCCTTAAAGACGGGCGCGAGAGGGCTTAGAACTATTCTCGAAGGTGTCATGACCGACGTGATGTTCGATATTCCTTCCCGTAACGACGTGAGCAAAGTGGTTATCGACGGGGCCGTGGTGCGCGGGGAAAGCAAGCCGCGGGAAGTGCTGAAAGAGGCCGTTTAAGTGAGAAACAGGGCGTTTTTGTTCTTCAAGGCGCCCTTTTCGTTTGCCCCGAAAAGGCTGAAAACGCAGCGGAAATATCGTTTAACGAAGTTGCCTCGGTAAAGGCGTTTCCGTTTTTTTTGTTCAAAAGTTATACGCGTTTGAAAATTCGGCGCAAAATTCGTTGAACTATTTATAAAAAAGTTGTATAATATAAAAGGATTCCGCTCGAGGCGCCGATACAAACGCGGCTGTCGGGCGGCAACCGGTAAGGCGCGTTTCGCCGCCTTATTCAAAAAAATAAAAGAGGAGAGAAAAATGGCAAAATCAAGATTGATAGGCAGTTATCCGGTGATAGGCATTCGCCCCACCATCGACGGCAGAAGAGGGAAAATAAAGGTCCGCGAGAGTTTGGAAGAGCAGACGATGAATATGGCGAAAAGCGCCGCAAAACTCATAGAATCGAACGTTTTTTACTCGAACGGCGAGCCCGTTAAGGTAATAATAGCCGACACCACTATAGGCAGAGTTGCCGAGGCGGCAGCCTGCGCGGACAAGTTCAAGAAAGCCGGCGTGGATATTACGCTCACCGTAACGCCGTGCTGGTGCTACGGCGCGGAAACCATGGATATGGATCCGATGACCATAAAAGCCGTTTGGGGCTTCAACGGAACGGAAAGGCCGGGCGCCGTGTATCTCGCAAGCGTTCTCGCCACGCATAACCAGAAAGGGCTTCCCGCGTTCGGCATTTACGGGCACGAAGTGCAGGACGCCGACGATACGTCTATTCCTTCCGACGTGGAAGAAAAGATTCTCCGCTTTGCCCGCGCCGCGGTCGCGGTAGCCACCATGCGCGGTAAATCTTACTTGCAGATAGGTTCGGTAACGATGGGTATCGGCGGCAGTATTATAAGCCCCGAATTCTTTGAAGAATACCTTGGCATGCGCGTTGAAAGCGTGGACGAAGTGGAAATTATCCGCCGCATGACCGAAGGCATTTACGACAGAGCGGAATACAGAAAGGCCCTCGCCTGGATAAAGGAGAAATGCAGGCCCGATTTTGATAAAAACCCCGTAAATCTCCAAAAAACGCCCGCTCAAAAGGAAAAGGACTGGGAGTTCACCGCCAAGATGGCGTGCATTATTAAAGACCTGTTCAACGGGAACAAACGCCTTCCGAAGGGCAGAGAGGAAGAAATGGTCGGGCACAACGCGATAGTGGGCGGCTTCCAAGGTCAGCGTCAATGGACGGACTTTTACCCGAACTGCGACTTCCCCGAAAGTATATTGAATTCCTCGTTCGACTGGAACGGCGCGCGCGAGCCGTATATTCTCGGCACCGAGAACGACACGCTCAACGCGACGAGCATGCTGTTTATGAAG
>JAFTDZ010000148.1 GCA_017453885.1 Clostridia bacterium | reverse complement strand
TAATTATATAACAAATCGTATAAAAAATCAACTGATTTTTACTACTTTTTCAAGTGAAATAAAAGAAAATTCCCTTTCCTTGAAATCGTTCACGATACGGGGCAGCGCGTCGGCGGTGGTTGATTTATCGGCGGCGTCGTGCAGGAGCATTATTACCTTCGTTTTTTTTCCCGCCGTTTCGCGGGCGAAGGCGCAGAGCGAGAGCGCGTCGGCGGATCGGACTTCGCTGTCGCGGCAGGAAGCGTTCCAGTCAACCGAAGTAAGCCCCATACTATCCGGCACTTTGAGCAGTTCTTCGGAAAGGCCGAACGACCCGCCCGGAAAACGATAGAAAATCGGTTCATATTCGGAATTAACCGCCTTTATCACGCATAAACAGCGTTTTATGTCGTCCGCAAGCGCGGCGGGCGACGCGTAAATTTTCTTGTATTCGTGAGAATAAGTATGTATCCCCACGGTGTGGCCTTCCGCGAAGATTCTCCGTAAAATATCCTTGTACCTCTCCGCGTTTTTCCCTATCACGAAGAAGGTAGCCTTTATTCCGTATTCCTTAAGAACGTCGAGTACGCGTTCGGTAACGGGGGTGGGGCCGTCGTCAAAAGTGAGGCAGACGGTCTTTTCTTCGGTATTTTCTACGGCGAGCATTCTTCCGCGTATGATTTTCGCGTCGCTTTTCACGTCATTTTCCGCCTTGCCGCCGCACCCGCATACGATGGTGAGCGATAGGACGAAAACCATTGCCGAAACGAATATTTTATTCTTCATAAAGGTTATTTTACGCAGAAATTTTCCGTTTAACCGTAACGCGGCGGAAATTTTCCGCATATAAAATAACGAGAGGAAAACTCTCCGCGCGGCGGATCGGCAGGCGCATTAACATAATTCCGCCCCGCGCGCATATAATGAAACAGAGATACAAACGGAGGTAAAAAAATGTCGTTTTTTTCCAACTATCAATCGGATAAATGCCCGGGAACCATTTCCGGCAATCCGTTAAACGGACTTAACGAAAAGATATGTATTCAAGTAAAGAGGGTTTTTGACGCGTGTATCAGGCAGGAACGTCAAGACGACGTAGGAATCACTCTTTACGATTTCTTCCCCGCCAACCCGACTTACCCGCTCACCTTCACGAGCGCGCGAAGCACGACTACGAGCGGAATAATTTCCAACCTCGGCGTGGATCGGCTTGCCGACAGGCAGAATTGCGCCCGCGTTCAGGCGACGGTGACCATTCCCATCGAAGTGTTATACACCGACGCGAACGGCGTGGAAGGCATAGCGAAATCACAGATAACGGTGAACGAGGACGTGATATTGTTCGTGCCGCAACCCTCGATAATGCCTTACGCGGTAGAGGCGGTGGTGTCGTTCGTGGCGCCGGAAGGTACTTACGTAAACGAAACCACAATGAACGTTTCGGGCTGCCTTACCGTAATATTGAAGGTGGTAATGGAAGTGGAACTTCTCGTACCGTCTTACGGCTACTGCGCGATACCGCCCTGCCAGGAATATACGCACGAGGTATGCACGGGCTTCTTCGAACTGCCGCTCTATCCGCAGGGGGCGAACAATATCCCGCAACAGAACAGATAAGTACATAAAAATCGGGTAACCGGTATGCGGAGCGCGCCGCGGAAAATTTTTCCGCGGCGCGCGCTTTCTGTATGTTATTGTGAGAAAAAGGGGGCTTTCTGTTTGTATACCGCAAAATATCCGCGAGGAACGCCGGCTTGCCGCGCAGGGATTTTCGATCAGTAAGATCAGGAATCATAATCGTAGGCGATTTTATTTTTCTTTTCGCCTTTAAGGTTCATAATAAATCCGTTTTCCACCTTGCACCACCAGTTTGGATTTTCTCCGGGAAGATTGCATAAAATTTCGTTATCTGTAACCGGATATTCTTTAACGACTTCAAGATCTTTTACGTGAATTGTTTGATAGAGAATGTCGTCGTCCGCAAATTCGAACTCTACTTCAAAAGAATTATTTCTGATCTCGGCTAAAACTATATAACCTGTATCGCCTTTTTTAACGCCCTCGCTCTCGTAAGCGTCGCTAGTAACTTTCACCGTGTCGTATATTTTCATTGTTTTTTCTCCTTTATGATGGGTGTTGCAACTAAAATCTTTCCGTTAGGCCAAGCCACACAACCTGCGATACAACGATAACTTATGTCAGAACAGTCCCTTTTACCGGGTATATTGTAAAACACGGAAATGTGTTGGCCGTTTTCATTTAATTTTCCCAACTTATATTCGCCTTTTGAAAATCCGGATATAACCAAACGGCTAATGTTGGAACGCATTTCTTCAGCGTCTTCCGGTATATAGCCCATTGTACGCACCATTTTACATTTATTTACGTCGTTGAAAACGTACGTCATTTTTCTGGGATCGAATATAACCGAAAATTCGGGGTTAAGTTGTTCTTTGTTCACGCATTTACAATTCGGGTGATAATACTCCGGTTTGTTTACGTTTTTGAAGATAGTGCGGGATTCGGACAACGTCGTCGAAACTCTTGCGGGTTTCCGCTCGATTATTCATTATTATATCATACCTCCGTATAAAAATCAAAGCCTTTCGGCTTACGGATATATGATAACATAAAAATCTGCCTTTTTTAACGCGGAGTGACGGTATTTTTTCCTTTTTACCGGTTTATTCTCTGAAAGGGTTTTCCTGCGGGGGCGCGTCCTTTATGCCGAAGAAGTAACAGACTATGGAAAACAGCACGAGCGCCGAGCCGAAAATAAGGTAATAAGCGGGGTAAAACACGAAAAAACTGAAAAATTCCATCGTAAGCCCGTAAAGAAAATACTGCCGCGCCCGCCTTTTCGAAAACAGCGCCTTTGGCAGGTTTATTTTTCTTTTTGCGGTAAAGGAGAGGGGCTTTACTTCGGGAAAACAATCGTACTTTTTCATCGCGAGGAAAAGCCCCGCCCCGTCGAGAAGTTTTATTCTTCCCGCGAAGCGCTTTGAAAGCGCGTAGGTCTTTTCGCTGAATTCCCGCCCGAAAACGAAGATATTCCGCCCCTTTTCCGCCTGCTTGTAAAATTCGATTATCCTGCCCTCGTAAGTTTCCCCGAAGGTGAAGTAATAGAAAATTTCGGTGTTCGTGTCGGTTAGTATCAACCTGCCGTTTTCCTCTTCGAACGGCGTTTCGGATTTTTTCAAAAGTGCCGTAAAATACGCGTTTAAGGCGGCTTCCTGCATAAGAGAGAGGGCGTCCAGAACGTTTTCCATCATCTCCGCGTCCTTCTTTTTAAGGGCGTAAGCGGCGCTTCTTTTCACCGCCGACATCCGGAATATTATCGTTATGCCCACGGCGGAAGATATTGCCGCAACGATAGCCGCGGTCAAAGAAGAATAAAACCTGACCGCGGTAAATACCACAGCCGCCGTCGCAACGAAAACGAATGCCGCGTCGAGTACGGCGGAGAGCGCTGTTCGCTTCATAAAATATTCTCCGTGCTTTTTTTGATAATATTATTTACGAATCGCGTCTTAATTAAACTTGTAAAATCGTTATAAATATGTTAAAATAATATATTATATGAAAATTGTGCTTTTCGGCGGAACTTTCGATCCCGTGCATAACGAACACGTAAAACTCGCGCGCGGCGCGCTCAAAGAACTTTCGCCGGACAAATTGATAGTATTGCCGTCCTTCGTTCCCCCGCACAAGGCTACGGCGTGCGCTCCGCCCGAACACAGGAAAAAAATGTGCGGGATAGCCTTTTCCTTCGACGAAAGAATCGAGGTTAGCGATTACGAAATAACCCGCGGCGGCAACAGTTATTCCTATCTGACCGCAACGCATTTTCGTGAAGTTTACCCCGATGCGGAAATAATTTTCCTTATCGGCGGAGATTCGTTTTTCGAGTTCGATACCTGGCGCCACCCCGAGATAATTGCGGAAAAGACGGAGATAGCCGTAGTTTCCCGCGGGGAGTTTACCGAAAAACTAATTTCGCGGAATTCCGCCTTTGAAAAAAAGTACGGCTACAAGGCGAAACTTCTTTCCTTCCGGGGAGACGGAACGTCTTCCACCTATATAAGATACTGCCTTATGCTCGGCACCCCTGCGGAAAACCTGCCCGAAGGAATTGCCGATTACATTGAGAAAAACGGGCTTTACCGCGGAGACGAGAGGTTCGAGTACGTAAAAGATCACCTTAAGGAAAGGCGGCTGAAACACACCGCGGGCGTTATAGAATACGCGCTGAAACTGAACGCGAAACTCAAACTCGACAGGGAAAAGGTGGTGCTCGCCTGCGTTCTGCACGACGTGGCGAAGTATATGCGGAAGGAAGATTTCCCCGAATTTTCCGTTCCCGAAGATATGCCCGATTCGGTAGTGCACGCATTTTTGGGCGAATACGTGGCGAAGAACGTTCTCGGCGTTACCGACGAAGAAGTGCTGACCGCTATCCGCTACCACACCACGGGCAGGCCCGCGATGACCGAACTTGAAAAACTCGTTTACGTCGCAGACCTGTTGGAGAGGAACCGCGACTATTCCGGGGTGAACAAACTTCGCAAAGCGGTGGAAGAGGATTTCGAAAGCGGTTTCGCGGAGTGTATGCGGCAGGGCTACAAACACTTGAAACAAATGTTGCAGGACGGCGGCGTTTACCATCTGACCGCCGACGCGTACGAATATTATGAAAAAAATCAGGAGAATTTGACCGTAAAATGAATTCCGAAGTACTTGTTAAAGAAATTTGCGACGCGCTCAATTCCAAAAAGGCGCAGGACGTGGTAAAGATCAACGTGACCGACAAAACTTGCCTTGCCGACTACTTCGTTGTGGCGGGCGGCCGTTCCACCACGCAGGTGCGCTCCCTTGCGGACAACGTTGAGGAGTTAATAGAAAAGAAACTCGGCTTGACCGTTACCCGCAGGGAAGGCGTTGCCGAAGGCCGTTGGGCTGTGCTCGATTACGGCGACGTTATCGTTCACATATTCAACGACGAGCAGAGGTTGTTTTACCACCTCGAGAGGCTTTGGGGCGAGGGCGAGAAGGTGGATTGACCGCCTTTGTATAGGTCTTTTTTTCGGCTGCGGAAATCTTTTTTACCGCGGCTTTCCTTTCGGGGGCGGCTTTGGCGGAAGTTTTCATTCCCTTAGTATCGGTTATCACCACCGAGCCTTTGGGAAATGCCGTTCCGCTCAAAGATATTGTCAGCGAACGCGGGCGCGCGCGGCGTTTCTTTCTTTTCGGTGCGGGTTGCGGAGCCGGCGCGGCGGGAACTTCTTCCTGCGGTTGCCTAGCGAAGTAATTCCGCAAAAAACCGAAGGCGAACGCCACGCCGTAACAGGCGGCGAATATTCCCGCCGAGCCTAAAAGTCCTACGAAAAAGTTTACCATAATTTCTCCTTTTCCGTATTATAAAACGGCAGGGGCGAACGATTTTGGCAAGTTTGGTCGTAAAAAAAATTTATTTGTAGTATAATTATTCCCGTCAGGGCAATATTTAAGGAGTAGTTATGGTTTTTACCGACCTTATCGAAAAGAAAAAGCGCGGCGGGGAACTTACCGACGGGGAGATGAAGTTCTTCGTCAAAAGCGTGTGCGACGGTTCGGTCCCCGATTATTGCGTCTCCGCCTTTTTAATGGCGGCGGTACTGCGCGGAATGACCTTTAACGAAACTTTATCACTCACCCTCCATATGCGTGACAGCGGTGAAATACTCGAAAAAGGTGAGATAAAGGGCACTTGCGCGGATAAACACAGCACCGGCGGCGTATCCGATTCCACCACGCTTATCATTGTGCCGGTGTGCGCGGCGCTCGGGATCAAGTTTGCAAAACTCTCCGGCAGGGGGCTTGGCCATACGGGCGGAACTATAGATAAACTCGAAAGTTTCCG
>JAFTDZ010000147.1 GCA_017453885.1 Clostridia bacterium | reverse complement strand
CTCTTCAAGCGTCATTTCGGAAACCGATTTGTTGCCCTTGTAATCGGTAGTGCGGTTTAACGTTTGATCGTGCATTATGATAAGTTCGTTATCCTTGGTGCGCATAAGGTCAAGTTCAACGTAATCCGCCCCGTAATAGTAGGCGGTCTTGGCCCCGTTGAGCGTGTTTTCGGGATAGTCGTTATCGCCCCTGTGCCCGCTCAAAAACGTGCGCCTTACCATAGTAGGCTCGGTAATGCTTTCGATAACGTCAAGCATAACGGAATAATTGTTCGTTGCGATTCCGTTCACGCCAGCGTAGAGCGCATTGTAAATATCGTATTCCATACTGCGCGCGTAAACCCAGCACGTAAGGCCGAGCAAGCGGAGAGCGTCAACTCCTTCCTTTGTTATATCTCCGCCGACAAGCGCGATCATCGCGTTGTTCCCGTTGAGAACGTTCCTTAAAGAAACAGCGGTATCATAATCGGTGAGATTTGAATTTCCGAAGATCACGCCGCCCTGTATGTTGGGCCTTTTTTTCTTGAAATTATGCACGATTTCCGCATCGCAACTGAAGATCATCGCGTCGAGAACGTTGTGGAGCACAACGTAATCGTACAGTTTATCGGAAGCGGCGGCGCTTTCCGCAACGAACGCCGGTATTATCTTATTGCCGAGTTTTCTCACGGCGTAGTCGAGTTCGCATATCGTTTCGCCGTTTTCGCCCTCTATTGTTCCGCTATCGGAAACGGTGAGCATGGCGACCGCGGGCGACCGCCCTTCATCGTCAAACAATACGGATAAATCTTCCTGCGCACGAACGTTGAAAATCGCGGTAGGAGGCATTGCTATGCCCGTTTTCGGCCGATAAGTATTCGCATAAGCGGAATATGAAAATTCTTCCTCTGCGAAAACCGTGCCCGCCTTACCGATAAATAAGGATAAAGTTATACCGACCGTCAAAGCGGCGCACAGTAACTTTTTAAGCATGATCGTTCCCTCTCGCGGCTTTTCTGTTTTTCTTCTTTTTGACCGCGAGCGCCGCAACGCCGAGTACTGCCGCGAATGCGCCGCCGCCTATCCCGCCGCGGCAACCCTTTTTATCGTTTACTTCGGAGTTTTCTTCGGAAGATACGGGTTCGCCGTATTTCTTGCATTCGGATCTTCCGTCGTGAACGGCAACTATATCGAAACCGCCGGTCGTTTGGCTGTCCCACGGACAGAACGCCACATAACAGTTTTCAAGGTTGTTAAGGTCGGCGCAGGCAGAGATATAACCGCCTTCCACAGTAAACTCGTCGCTACCGTAAAGCGTGTTTATTTTAAGCGCGTAATCGTTCCCCTTTTTGTTTAAGGCAATATCAAAAGGCGTTGCGCCGAGAAGAGAGAACGGTAAATGTTCGCTCGTTCCAAGAAAAATATTGTCGCCGACGGATACGTCCCCCGTTTCGAAGTCAATAACGATCAGCATCGTTTCGTTTTTCAGCCATTTCTGACCGCGCGTATTCGATATGGATATAGCGTACTTTTTGTTTTGCGAAGTCATTTTTGAATTCGCAAAGGAAATATGGAGCCCGTCGAGTGCGTATGCCTTGTTCAGCCCGTGGAACATATTTTTCGTAGCGGACTTCCAAGAAAGCGTCACTCCAATGTATTCGGAATCCTTTATTTCTCCCTTTGACGCCGCCGCGAGCGTGAAGAAATCACTTGCCGAAGGCGCGTAAACGGAGTCCTTCGTGCGATGGAAAGCGCTGTAATATTCCGCTTCCACATCAATAAAATCGGAATATTTTTTCATCTTTTCTATAACTTTATAAGAGAGAGTATTCAATTCAGCGCGTATGTCGTTTAATTCTTGCGCGTCGCTCTCCTCAAGTTTTTTGGAAGCGAGTGCCGCTATCCGGGCATCTATTGCGGCGGCGGTTACGGCGTCCTCTGCGGCGGTATCGCGTACCACAGTACTCAAAACGGTACTCGAGAGGCCGAAACTGTCCGTCGCACAAATCTCCACGGTATAAGGATACGATAGTTTCAAGTTGTCGAATATTATCTTCCTGCTGCCCGTTATATCGCTCACTTGCGGATACCTGAACCAGTCGGCAAGATAGTAAGCCTTTTTTACATAAGTGCCTGCGGAGTTCTTTATATACACGCGGTAATCGTAAACCATATCATTATCGGAAGCGACGGGATACGTTACCTCTATGGACGTTGCTGTTATTTCCTTTACGTTGAGAACCGCTCCGTCGGGGAAATACGGTGCCGTGTTGTTCCTTTCCGTAGTTTCTCTCGAATAGCGGTCAAGGTGAGATCCGTCTGCCTTGGGCGCGGAGAGATACCAGCGGTCCTTTACCTGTTTGTTCTGCCTGAAATCTATTCTCGTTATTCTTATATTGTCGTTTTTATCCACTTCCACAAGCATTCCGTAAGAATAACTGCGGCGATTGACCGGCGGGAAGTTTTCGTATTTGCCTTCCTCTACGGAAGTGTTGCCCCATATATCAGACGTGCTGCCCGCCTGTATCTGAGTATAAGTGGTCTGGTTTATGTTCCGCTCGTCGTTAACGGCGTAATGAGTGTGCCCCGAAAATAAGATCACCTGCGGGTAATCTTTCAGTATCTCGTCAAGTTCTTTCGAAGATCCCCATATGCCGTCATCGTCGGTATCCATACTGCCGTAAACGGTATTTTTGGCGGGAGAATGGCAGGAAACGAAAACGTATGAATAAGGGTCGTTTGCAACTATTCCGTCGAGCGTGGACTTCAGCCACGCTTTAGTGGTGGCGGAGAGATTGTTTATATTCGGCATATACGTTTGTATCTGCACGGAAAGGAAATGATAGCCCCTGAACACTACGTGCCTGTTGCCGGTATCGAGGATATTCCTGTCCGCATCGAATGTATATACGTCCTGCCCGTACGACTGTACGAACTGCGCGGTGGTCATGCAACCGCTCCAGTAAGTATCGTGATTGCCGTGCGTTATTACGGCGGGAACTTTCGTCAGGTCGTAATGCCCGCGCAGAACGCCCATAAACGTCTGCACTTGCTCGTCCAATCCGTCCTGCGTCTGATCGCCGTGAAAATACAAAGCATCTATACCGTTTTCGGTATATTCTTCTATAATGGTCAAGGCGTTATCGAGAAGTTTTTCGTTCGTGCCGAACCCCACATGGGAATCCGAAAGGCTTGCGAACGTGAGGTCGATATTGTTTTCGTCAAAAGCGTAAGAGGCGGCGTTCGCCGTTTGGGGTTTTTCAAATATCTTTTTCATAAACGTACCGCCCGCAAATAATAACGCCGCGGCAAGAGTTGCAATAATAACGTTTTTTTGTTTCATCATACCGTTTCTCCTTATTTATAATAAACGCCTACGGAATAGATCTCGGCCCCTATGTTATAAGTACCTGTAACTTCAAAGCCGAAATTCATTCCGCCTATATAGATATCTTCCCATTCGGTATTCTGCAAAAAACCTCTGCTTTTAGCCTTATTCAGCGCAATCTCCGCAACGGGTAAAATATTGAAATCTACTTTCCTTCTCTCACCTACCGCAGGCTGCATACCGTTTTCGAAATAATAATCGCCCGCGGGGTTGAAAATGAACTGGTTAGTGGAATCTTCCTTGCCTGCGTCCTGCTGAGCGAATTCCTTTACTTTTACTCCCTCGTGTCGGTTATCCCAAAGTTGCAGTCCGAACCATACGTATGTGCCGTAATCGGGGTTGGAACGCACTCTGTTCTGAAGCGTTACGTACCACACCATCTGCCCGCAATGAAGATTCGGATCGGCTGAAGCGCCCATTATATCCTCGAATCCGGTAACTTTATATTCCATCGTCATAAAGATTTCCGACTGCTCCGAAACCTTTATAAGGCGGTCGTCGAATCCCTGCGAAAGAAGCGTATGCGGCCAGCCCTCACCGGATGTCCTCGGCCTGTCGTACTCCACCTGCGCGTTTAAGCGCATATATATTTTGCCGGTATTCGAGTTCACGGATAAGATTTTCGCGGGAACGTATTTTCCTCCGATGAATTTACCCTTGGAAGCATAGGTGAATTCCGCCCCGCCGTCCGTATAACTGCGGTCGTAGTACTCGGATATATCGTATTTGGTAAACCATTGAGCGAAAGACCAACTCGGCTGATCCTTCGAATTTTCAAACAGAAGTTCGCCCGTTTTTTCACCCGAAGCGCCCACGAGCCTTATTCCGTTTTCGAGATACTTATCCGCAAAAAGCGCGTTATATCCGCGGTTTTCGTAATCCGCGTAATTTGCGTTCCGTATAATCGCGGGCTGTTCTGCCGCGGAAGATACGTCGTCAGGCGACGAAGTTTCCGCTTGAGGATCCGCGACGGAAGAAGTTTCGCCCGTTTCCGAAGATTCGGAAGACGAAACGCCTTGCCCGGAAGGTTCGGCGGAAGAAAAATCGCACCCCGCGCACGACGCGGCGATCGTGACAGCCAATAAAAAAATCAAAAATCTTTTCATTTTATTTTATAAAAGCGGAAAGAATATTCATTGCGTAAACCCTTGCCATAAAATCGTTAGGATGATTTACGTTGTTTGCCGAGATCTCCGTAAAGTTCTTCCCTTTTGCGAGAATATCGGCGTGCATCGCCCCCACGTCCACCACCGCTACTCCGTCGTAAAGGGCGGCAACGTTTTTAAGATAACCGTTGAATTGCGCCTGGTTTTTCGATTGATTAAGCGCCTTCGGGTTGGCGAGCATCGTACCGAGAAGAATTATATCGCAATCGGCGTTTGCGCTTCGCACGGTGTTTATCATCGTCATGATATTGTTACAAAAATCATCGGGTGAAACTCCGAGCGTGGCGTCGTTCATACCGAAGCCTATTATAACTATATCCGGCGAATACCCCGCAAGTTCACCCTTGAAAAGCCCGCTTATGCCCGGCTGCGTGATCTGAACGCCGTGCATCCAACCGCTTCCGCCGCGAACGGCGTTTTCGCTCGTCCACCCGCCGACAGATCTGTTGGCGAGCGTAACTTCCGCGCCGTAATAAGAGGCGAGATTATCCGCCACAAGTTCCGGCCAGGTTTTAAGGTACGGCGATATATTGAGTACCGAAGAACTGTTCGCGCCGGTGGAAATGCTGTCCCCGAACACGAAAAGTTCCGTTTTTTCTTCGTTTTTAAGTTTTGCTACGGATCTTTCAAGCGCGCTTTCGCCGAAGTAAGCGGGCGTGGTCGCTCCCCATTCCGCGGCGTGCCTGTACGTTACGGAAAGTTGCATCTGCACTATCTGAAAACTCTCCGTAAAAGGAAGGTACAGCCCCGCATCCGTAGAGGGTATAGATTCGTTCCTGCTTATATTAGGGAAGGCGTCTTCCCCGCTCATCTGTCTGTCGGTACCGTAAGGAACGCGCGTTTCAAAAACTGTTTTTTCCGTTATCGGATTCTTAACGGATCTGCCCGCCGCTTTAATGTATCCGCCTTCATAAACGTAATCTTTTCCGTCGCGATAGGTTACCGTTTCCCCCGCGTTGTCCTGATGGAAATATTGTTTTACGCTTATTATTTCAAGCGGCTCGTAAAGCAATTTGGCTTTCGGCGTTGAAATTACGTTGCCGTAATCATCGGTTTCGGCAACGAAAATGACCGTTTCGTCGATCATCGTATCCGTTTGCCAGAAGTTTTTAACTGAGTCGTCCATAATACCTTTTTCTTTAACGGGTAAAACTATCTGCGAATCGCTTTGTTCGGTAGAAGTATTCCATTCGTTCCCCTTATCCGCGCACGCCGTGAACGTAACGGCGCAAACCGCCGCAATAACAGCGGCCAAAAATTTTTTGATCATCTTTCACCTTTTTTGAAGCCCGATCTGCCCGTCAGGCAGATCGGGCTTCCCTGAAAGTTATTTAAGCCTTCTGTTCAAGCCTTCGCTTAAAATCAGTTTTCTCTTTTTCTTCTGATAAGCGCGTAAGCGACGCCCGCTACTGCGGCGATTGCCGCAGGTGTGGCGATACCGCCCTTGCACCCCCTGCTTTCGGAAGATGTTTCTTTCACGCTGATGTCTTCGCTGTTACCTGCGGAAACGGATTCGGGATCGGATGCGGAATCCACGGGTTTAACGGGTTCTTCGTAAGCGAACTTAACGTCGTTTACGGAAACGAGCGTCATGCAGTTGTGCTTCGTCTTGTCATCCGCAAAGGAGCCCATGGAGAAGTAACAATCGTCGTAAACCTGATATCCGTCCCTCGTGAGAACTTCTTCGGTCAACTGGAACTCAACGCCGTTTACGTTGATTATATAAGCGGTTTTGGTTTCGCCTTCGGCAACGGAATAATATTCGCCGTATCTTACGCTGATTATTATCTTGCCGCCGTCGATAGGAGTATCTATACTCTTGCGGGCGAGCGCGTTGTCGTTATTGTTGAATATTTCCACGTTGGATTCGGTCGGGAAGAGCCATATGATTATGGATATACCGTCGCTCATCGACTTGTAGGAGTTAGGCGAGCCGAGGAAGTTGAAGCAGAGGTTGTTAGCGGAAGTACCGTCGTTATAATAAGCGGCTTCGGTGAGTTCTATCTCAACGGTAACGCCCTTTTTAAGGTTGACTTTTTCATTGTAGTTGAGCCTTGACGGGAACGCGGGAACCTGTTCGAAGTAGAGACCTGTAGCGGTCTGTTCTACATTCGATATGTCGGTGACGCCGATCTTGAACCAAACGGTTTCGTTGAGCGCGGCGTACATTTCGTCATACGCGTCCTGCAGATCGTCGCTGTCTTCCATAAGGTAACCGAGGTTGATGCTGCCGTATTTTACGAGTACGGGTGTAAACGCATTGTAATCCTTGTAAGTTTCCTCGAGCATAGTGTTTACCGTGTTGATAAGACCGAGTTCGTAATCTTCGCAAGCGGTTTTCAAAGCGGTGTAAGCGGCGGTGTAACGGGTGTAAAGTTCGCCGTCGGCTTCGGTAACGGTTATCTTGCTCAAAAGGTCGGCGTAGGCGGCCTTGGCGTCGTCGATATTAAATTTGACGGTGAGGTCTTCGTCCAACGCGTTTTCGAGCGCCGTAACGTAAGATGCTTTTACCGCGGGCAGAACTTCTTTTTCAACGGTTTCCAAAGCGGTGTCGGCGGCGGTGATCCTCGCGGAAAGCGTCTCTTTATCTTCGTCGGCAAGTCCGTTGAGGAGAGTTTCGGTGGCGCTGCCGGCAAAATTGACTTTGCAGGTTTTAGCCGCGTCGATATCTTCGATAAGCGTGTCACTGTCAGCGTCGAGAACGGCAACGAGATTTTCGTAACCCACTATCCAGAGAACTACCGTCGCCTTCTTCTCGTTGTAAGCGAGGTCTTCGGAAAGCCCTTCGAAATAAGCCTTGTTCTCGGCGGTGAGGGCGGTCTTGATGCCTTCGTAAACTTCGTTGGCGGCGGCTACTTTCGCCTTGTAGGCGGAAAGGTTATCGGCGGTCACTTCGGCGTTGAATGCGGCAAGGGCGGTTTCGGCTTCGGTGTAAGCGGCCTGAACGACTGCCTTTACGTTTGCCTGAATGTCCTCGTCCTGCGTGTAGAGCGCGTCTATCCTGCTTATTTCGGCTGTCTTTATAGCAACATCGTTCGCGCGGAGAGCATTAACTGCGTCGATGGCGGCTGTCCTCGCCTGTACGGAAGCGTTGAAAGTATCCGTATCGGTCACTTCGGCAACGGAGTTTTCGTAAGCGACGAGCGCGGCTTCCGCGGCAGTGTAAACGCCCGTTTTATAAGCGTCGGTAAGCGCGTCGGAATACTTGATCTTGAATACCGGCCCGTCGAGTTCGCCTTCCTCGTCTTTCCAAGTGGTGAAACCGAAAGCGGAGAGATAAGCGTAACCGTTGTCGTCAACAATGTTCGTAACGTATTCTTCGTCGAAATAAACAGTCAATTCCGTTTTCTGGGCTTGGAACTTCGTTCCGTAAGTCATGGTGAAATCGAGTTGATAAACACCTTTGTCCGCAAGGTGCGTGAAGTGTAATCTTGCCCCGATGGGACTCTTGGAGCCTGCAGCGGCGGTATAGACCATTGAAGAAGTAAACGCGCCCGCGGGCGTGGATCCCTTAACTGGTTCCGCGTAAGCAATGGTTATATTGTAATTGTGGTTACGGCCGATATTCAACCTCGTCTGCCCGTTATAAATGCCGGGCCAGAACGTGGCGGCGAAAGTCTGATCGTCGTTAAATCCTGTCACTTCATTTACGAACGTGAAACCGAAACAATCGTGATTGCCCGATTCGGAGATGGTATAATTATCGCTGTAAAGTTCTACGGTAAGTCCGTCAACTTTCACCTTGTTTTCCTGATTCATCGCGTAGCCGTATGCGTTGATATTATCAAATAAATAAGATCCGTCTTTTATATCGTATTTCGCATATGACGAAGCGTTGTTTGCAGGTCTGGACTTCCACTCGTTATCGTTTATAACGGTAAGTTCGTTAAGGCCGTATTTTTCTTCGAGCGCGGAAATCTTCGCCTCGTAAACCGCTTTATAAAGCGGCTTTAATTCCGCTATGGTTGCGGCTAATTCGGCCCTCGCCTTCAAAGCGGCGGAAACGGAACCTGACTTGAGTATGTTTTCATACTTCGTTACCAAAGTATCAGCGGAAGCAATAGTACTTTCGTAAGCGCGGGTAGCGTCGTCGGAATATCTCACCTTAACTACAGGCGCGGCTTCCGAACTCGATCCTTTACCGCCGAATACGGAGAGATAAACGTTTCCGTTTTCATCCGCGGCGTTATCAACGTAACTGCTGTGGATATACATAGTCTGCGGATTCGCCTGCTGGGCGTGTACGCAACTTTCGGACGAAACTACCATCTTATAAGCGTCAAGCCCTTCCACCTTGGAGAATTCGAGTTTTACGTGGAAGAAGTTATCGTTTGCTCCGTCGCCGAATACGAAAGACGACCAGAAAGTAGTTACTAAATTAGCGGTATCGTAAGAATAAACTCCGTCGGTAACGGTTATGCTGTTCGCCGCGAGTTCCGCGGTTTTATAAGCGATAAATCCGCCGTTATTTGCGGTTCCGCGCATGTCGTTCCTGAAACTCAACCTGCCGCGGTTGGCTTCTTTCGGTCTGAAGCATGCGGCAAAAGTTTTGCTTCCGTCCGCATAGGTGGACGCATAACCGCCCATAGTTTTTACAAAAGCGATACCGAAATAATCTCCGGCTGAAGTCGCATTGTAAGAATCGGAATAAAATTCAAGCGTTAAACCGTCAACCTTGACCTTGAAATTTGAGGTCATGGAATGCCCTTCTCCCGCAACTTCGGAAATCACGTGGTAACCGGTGTCGATTTCGTAAGTCGAAACGCCAAGAGACGCTCTTTTCGTCCATTCGGGATTGTCGATTACATTCGTTGCGCCGTCTTCGCCTTCTTCGGCTAGAACGAAAGTCGCAGTTGTCATCGCAAGGGATAATACGAGGAGTATACCGAGCAATGAAGCAAGTAGTTTTTTCATCTTTTTCTTCTCCTTTTAAGAAATTTTTTATTTTACTCCGCCGTAGCGGAGATAAAACCTTTTTAAGTAATGAAAGCGTTTCGTTTTACTTCGGCTCAGAAAGTTTCGTACAGGTTCATATAAGAAATATCAACCTTTACGTCGTAATTGCCGGGGAGTTCCCACCCGATATTCGTACTGCCTATTTTCAGGCTGCTTACCTTAGCCCCGAGAAGCGCACCGCTTTGGTTGGCGAGTTTGAGCGCCTGCTTCAAAAACGGCAGAATATCGAATTTTACCGCAACCTTTTTGCCCACTACGGAACTCGGCAGGCTGTTTACCGAACTCGTTTCGGACTTGACCACGGAATTCAGCGACGGCATATATATGAATAGCCCGGTGCTGTCTTCCTTGCCGCCATCGTATGCGGACATTCCGTCCGGAGTGCCGCCCAACGCGCGAGTATCGAACATGGAAAAGCCGAACCACATCGCCTGACCGTAACTCACGCTGTTTTCGTCGTTATCGTGCAGGGTGAGAAACCATTGAAATTGCGCCGCGTTCAAGTTGGGGTCCACAGGATAAACTTCCCTGTCAACGAGTGAAACACATTCTTCCACGCAATACTCTATTTCCATATAAAGCGCCTTGCAATCGGGCGAAATAGCGTGGTCTATCGTCTGTTCTATAAGGATATGCGGCCAGTTTTCGGAAGAATCGGTACGCTCGCGCGGGTTACCTTCTTCATCGGGCGTATATTCTTCGCTACCCTTTATCCCGAGCGAGATACACCCCGTTTTATTCGCGTCGACGGAAATGTATTTGCCGCCGTCGTCATACGTGATAACGGATCCGTTACGGCTGAAATCGCCTTCCCGAACCATATCCTTACGGCAGCCCCACTGCGCCATTTTCCAGCAGTATTCTCCGTCCGCCTTATCTCCGCCGTAATCGAGTTCTCCCGATAATTTGCCGTTAGAAGTGTTCGCGTGGAACAAGGTTACGCCGAACCCGCGTGAAAAATTAAGATCTTCGAGAAGTTCTTTTTTCGCGTCGCTTTCCGAAACGGGGCGCCCTATCAATTTGCCCTCCTTCACGGCATCCCATGAAGGTTCGGGAAGAATCACGGTTGAAGAACCGACTTGCTCGCTTGCGGATATTTTTTTATTTTCGGCGGTGCCGCACCCGACCGATAAACTCAAACTTGCGGTAAGCACCGTAACAGCCACTTTCTTTGCCAACTTACTGACTCCTGCCTTTTTCATAATTTACCTTATTTTGTTTTATTTCGTACGAATCGATACGGAACTTATTTTGACGCCCACTTTTGAAACGTTGGAAACTTCCCACCCTATATTAAAGCCGTTCAGCGCCATATTTTTCCATTCGGAAGTTTTAAGCGCCTTTTTTTCTTTTGCCGCAAGGAAAGCGTCGTGCATCATATTTTTCAAATCGAGCGTTACGGTGTATTTTTTACCCGTTTCCACACGACCGCCCGTTTCGCCGAACAACTCGTTTCCGGCGGGCGCATACATAAATCTGCCGGTGGCGTCTGCCTTGCCGCCATCGAACGCCTGCATACCGGGATAAACTTCGTAACGGTTATCGAAAAGCGAAACTATAAACCAGAAATATTCGGGTTCCTGCGCTTTGCTCGCCTTGTCGTGCACGCTGAATATCCATTGAAATTGCGCCGCGCCGATGGAAGAATCATAAACTTCGCACTCCGTCAGAGTGAAATCAAGCGACATTACGAGTTCTTCGGCCTCGTCGAGATAAACTACGCCGGATTGTTGGAAAAGTATCATGTGTATCCAGTCCTCTCCTTCCGCGCGGCGGCTTATCTCGCCGGTGGTCTGGTCAACGTATTCTTTTGAAGAATCTACCGCCAGGTAAACTTCTCCCGCAGCGGTATCGACAGCCGCATATTTACTGCCCGATCTGTTGGTGAGGGTATAATAATTTCCGTCGGTGCCGGTTATCCCCTTCGGATCGGTAAAGATCGTGCCCAAAGACAGATCGTTTACCGAAGAATCGTAGCCGCTCCTCGTGGCGGAAAGATCGCAGTACTGACCGAGCCGCCAAAGCGGATCCTCGTCGTTCGCGCCGTATTTCCAGTTGGT